>CBIHQO010000270.1:0-7998 GCA_966211735.1 uncultured Schlesneria sp. | reverse complement strand
GAAAATTCTTCGCCACTATGCACAGTTCCATGCAACAAGGCTGGGGAGGCTCGTTCGATCAGCTGGAGAGTTACCTCGCGGGGAAATAATAGCCACGCTGGAATGCGGTCGACTCAAAATCTACGAGTCGACCGCCGCGTCTTTCCACCTGTTATTCTGAGCGGGGGACGTCAGACCCCTTGCATCTTCATCGTGGGTGAGCCTCCGTACTCAATCCGCAGATCCGCTTGGTCCTGGGAGACGACACATCTCATTACTGGGAGTAATGTTGTGTCGCCGCCAAGTGGACTCGAAGGCCTCATGAAGTCCGTGCGATGACAGCGCTTACATTTCCCGACAGGCATATCCGATACGAGCGGCCGGTGAAGACGATAATCTGCATGCGTCATCGGACGCATTCCGCCCGTACGCTTGACGTTGCGGGCAGAATCGGCGACACTCCGCCTCCCCCAACGGGACGCCTTTGCAGCCTGCTGCTAGGTCTCGTCAGGGTGTGAAAGCTGATTTGGCCAGGTAGCTCAGTTGGTAGAGCACAGGACTGAAAATCCTGGTGTCGCCGGTTCGATCCCGGCCCTGGCCACTTTGACGTAGCAAGTAGTTGCTACGTAGTGGTTGACGACAGCAGGTGGCTGAATGGCCAAACGCTATGCACAGTCGGGATTTGATCTGAAGCCGAAACGCCGATGGGGTGGATTCGTGCTGGCCGGGGTGATGGTGTTGTTTGGCGGCGCGACGATCGCGGCCGTCGTTCATAGCCTCAACGAAAAGAAACCTGTCCCGATCGAGAGCGGTCCGGTCCTCACTCCCGCAGTTCCGATCGTCTCCGAATACCAGCCGACCGCGGTTTCTCTCCCCGAAGCAAAAGCGGACGAGCCTCGGAAACGAAAGCAGCCTCTACCTGGTGACCGCGACTACGTCCCATCTGTTTCTGCAGACACGTTTGGTGGGCAGCAGCCCATGCCGAACCCAATGTTCGCGCCAGATACTGTCGGCCGCGAATGGGTCAAAGGCTATACGAAAAAAGACGGCACAAAGGTCGAAGGCTATTACCGAAAGAAGTGAGTCCCGTCGCATTGTCCCTTGTGACAATCGGGTATAACATAAAGGAATGGATGTCATGCAAGCCACGGATTTGGGACCTACTTTTTCGCATGCCTTGAAGGCAGTGCGTGAAGTCAACGGCCTGTCTTTGCGAGCGATGGCCGATAGACTCGGCACCTCGGCAGCGGGCATCAAACACTGGGAGGATGGCGACGTTTCTCCGACCTTGCGAAAGGTCACAGAGATCGCCCAAGTGATGGAAGTGCCCGTCGATATCTTCGTGAACGACGTCGCGCTGGAAGGATTTCTCGCCGCCCGTCACTTGACGGTGTAACAAGAAAATATAACACTGAGCCCGTCGAACGAACGGCGGGCCAATGTCCACGCATCCCAGGCCAGCCCCAGTTCGATCGGGGGACTGGCCTTTTTTGCGGCCCGCGGAGAGGCCAGCTCCCCTGTGTTTCTAAATCACCTCACAGGGGAATTGACGATGGCTCAGTTGACGTTGGTTCAGTGCG
Source organism: uncultured Schlesneria sp. (assembly GCA_966211735.1). Taxonomy (GTDB): domain Bacteria; phylum Planctomycetota; class Planctomycetia; order Planctomycetales; family Planctomycetaceae; genus Schlesneria. The sequence goes on along the minus strand of CBIHQO010000270.1, from coordinate 6,439 downwards.
ATGTCTGTCAGGTGAAAGTCAAACACGCTTTAGAGCAAGTGGCGACCGCTGAACAAGCGACTGTCGTCGGCCCAATCACGCTCGAATCGATCGCGAAAGTCGAAGAGCGTCACATCATGCAGGTCCTGACCAGCACCGACTGGAACAAGTCGCGGGCCGCACAGATCCTCGGAATCGAACGTTCCACGTTGGATCGAAAGTTGAAGCTGTACCGAGACGCTCAAAATGCTGCCTCGGTCGTCGTTGTGCCCGAGTTCATCACCGACTTCATTTCTCTCGATCGGCTGATTGACGCCGCTCGCATTTCGACTCGAACCGGCCGCGAACTGATTCCGGTCTGCGCCTGGACGGACGGCGCAATGCGGACATGGGCAGCACGCCCGCCGCTCGAATGCCGCATCTGCAAACAGGCCCCCAAGGTTACGCCGGCCCTCGTGTAGACCGTCCGGGCGTCCACCTGTAGAGGGCCTTCGTTGTGGCAACCCTCTGCAGGTCGGACTGCCCGGCGATGCGGCCGCGGGGTTGGGTTCTTTCGTCCTTCTAACCCAGCCTCGATGACGCCGGCCGCATCGCCAGTCAGTCCGATCGTTCTGTTCAATCACGGAGGTTTGAATGCCAACACCCGACAGAGTCAAATTGCACATTCGCAGACAGAAGGAACAAATCGAGCGGACCCGAGAGCGCCTCCGCAAGGCGGTGGCCGTGGATCCGAAAGACCAGGCCGAAGTCGACCGGTTGATCGAGTTACGAGGGCGATTGCTGGAGATGCAGCATGAGGCCGAGCAGGTTCAAATGGCCCCGCCTGGCTTCCTCGACAAGCTCGAACCCGGCGACCGCCAGGCGATCATTTCGAATCTCTCGCGAGTCGTCACGGTAGCCATCTGCTTCGCGACGATCGCGTTCCTGGCCTGGGTGCTTTACGACCTGGAATGCCGGAAGGTCGAAAGTGGCCAAGGCCGGGATCGAACCGGTGACACCAGGATTTTCAGTCCCGACGAAGCTACCCAGGACGAGGTGGTCTTGATCGAGTCTGGCGATCGGAACCGCGTGAAGCGTCCCGTGAAATGGATCGCCGATCGGCCTCACTGCAGTCTCTTCAATGATGGGTCAGGGACTGGACTGCTGCTGCCGAACGGTCGCGTCGACGGAGTCTCATTCGCGATCGGCTGGGAATCGGCCAGCCTTCGCATGCAACGCTACTTCGAGCAGGGGAACGATTGATCATGCGGTACGTCCTGGTCGGGATCGGCATCTGCCTGATCGTCTTTATCGCCATCAACAGATGCGACTCGGACAACGAGTGTGCTCGCGAGATGTTCCGCATGTCGTTCGAACTGGACAACATCGGGGACCACTTGGAAACGACGCGCGACATTCCGCAGACGGTGGCCCTGATCAGGTACCACGCCGATCGACTTCGATCGAATCCACCACCGGAGTGATCATGAGATTCAGTTGGCGAGACGACATGCGGCCGCGAATTGCCGCAGTGATTAAACGAGTTGGGACGGCCGACATGAAGGCTCTGCGTCGAGCGCTGAACGCCGCATTTCCGTACGGCGATGTCAGCTGGCAGCGAAAGGTCTGGCGCGACGAGATCAAAGTTCAACTGGGATTGAAGCAGGCCTATCAGCCAGGCCCGCGACTTCGAAAGCCTGCTCCAGGACAAACGCAACTTTTCACCGAAGGGGAGTGAACGTGGACGAACCTAGAACCGGTTATCGAATGACACGTGACAACGCGGGGCCGTGGATGTTCTGCGGTACCACCGCTGATGAAGTCATCGAAGCTATTCGGGTCGAGTTGCTGACTGACTTCGAAGAGAACAACCACAGCACGATTCAACTGGAACCAATCCAGATCACGCAGCAAGAAATCGACAACATGCCCGAGTTCCCAGGATGGTGATCATGGACTTTGTCAGCGGGACACGAATAGCAGTAACCGATCGAAAAGACTTCGTCAGTCGGCGGGTGCTGCGTGATCGATTCGAGACGTTCATTAGCGCGAGTCCGGATCTGAAGAAGTGTGTTGACCTCGGAGCGATGAAGATCAATCGCGAGTTTGCGTACTACATGAACGACGAAACTGAGGCAATGTGGCTGGGCTTCGCATTTGGAATGAGATCGGCCGAACGAATGCTAGCACGCGGCGATGATCCACGATCGGAGGAAGTCATCCTATGAATCACAACACAGCCCGCCCTGGTCGGTATGAACGAGCGAAGGAACTACTGACGAAAGTTCCGGCTGCACTGCGTCCCGAGTTGGTGTCCCTGATCCCCGAGCTGCGTCGCGACCTCCGCGGCCTGGTCGAGGAACTTCGCCTGGTGAATGGTTGGCCCGCTGATCACAAGCCGTTCCTGACGCCTGCTGAATTCGCCGTCTTCATCAAGCCGCTCCTGGGGCGGTATTGCAAAGTGATTTTGATCGATGGTAGCCGCTTCACGGGCCTGCTGCTTTTCGATGGCAACGCGGCGCATATTGGCGCGTTCGCGTTCAAGTCAGACTGCATCGCTGATCTGGTCTGCAACGATCCGCAACTCTGGATTCGCGATGGCCGTGGCTCGCCACGGTTGCCAAAAGTCAACACGCCGACACACCAGGAATCATCGGCTTCAGAGTAGGCATATTTTCGACCGTGCGGGAAACCGCACAAACCTGACGCATGGGTCAGTGCTGTAACTAGATTGTAAGGAAGCGACCCGCGCGGCGGGTCGGAGTGGAGTCAACGAGCATGATGCCAACAAGCCCCCCCATAGGGCCTATAAACGATGATAATGTCGCTGTTCGATCGCGAACCTGCCAAAGTCCAGCCGGTTTCCCTTCGTTTGGTTCAGCCGGACGTGAGGATCAGCAATCCTCACGTCGGCGCGAGCGGCGGAATTCATGCTCTTTACGAGTCGATGCGCGAGGAGAATACCGAACCGGTTCCGGACCTCTCGCCCGAAGAGTTGGAACATGCTCAGAAGGAGCTGTCAGTCGGTGCCTGCTACGCGCAGCACTTGATGACCTGGCGAAAAAAGCATCGCAACGACGGCAAAATCAAGAAAGGAACACTGTCGAAGGAGCTGCAGAGTCTCCGCTGCTTCGATCGGTTCGACTGCGATTTTGCCCGCGCGCCGAAAAACTGGCCCAGCGGTGTTGTGTGGAAGGGCTTGCCGGTTGGCTACCTGGCTCAGAAGTACTTCGAAGAGTGGATCAGGACGCGACTGTACGAAGGTTACGCGATCCCCACGATGGAAGGTCGCTGGAATCACATCCGGACTGTGCTGAACATGATGAAGCGGATGGGCGCTGTCGGCGAGCTCGCGGAAATAGACTTTGCGGCGATCGTCACTTCGTTTCAGAAAGCTGTCGGGTCCGACGACTTCGACGACATTGTCCCGACGACCTACACGCGGCTGCAGCATGTCGGCGTCTATCAGCGTCTGCACGAACCGGACATGCGAGCGGCCTGGGTGCTGGGCACGAATGGCGGGCCGCGGACAGTCGATCTGTTCTCGCCTCGCTGGTCGGTCAATGTGCGGCTGAACGATCGACCCGAACTATTCTACACCGCTATCAAGACGGGCTAGCTTCACTGGGTGCCGTTGCATCCGATCACGGTCAAACACATGCGGCGGCTGATCGCGCTCCAGGGACATCTGGATCCCGATCAACCGCAGGGCCTGGTGTTTCCGCGACTCACGTCTCATGCGGTCGACCCGGAGAAAGGTCGAGCAGCTCGGCGACGAAACGAGCGGATCAAAAGCGTGATGAAGCAATGCGGGATGGACATCGAGGGCGACTACGAAAAGCCCTGGCAGGTCCTGCGAGCGACGTGCAACACGATTCTCAACAATCATCGTGCCGGCAGTGGCCTGCTCGTGACACATGGCAAGGATGCGGACGTCAGCTCGCATCACTACTGGAATCATCACCCGACTCTGGTCGAAGCGATCGCGACAATGCCCATGCCGATCGAATTCGATTTGTAGTCCAAATGCCCTGGACAAGGTGCGACCGAAAGTCGCGGCGGACTTCGCGGAGTTCTAGACCCGCGATTGCAATCTGGGGCTGCAGCCGACGTATCCACACGGGCGGCTGCTCTATTCTCTCTCCGGTGGATCGGAGGGCAGTGTAAATGGCTGAAGAGAAAAACCTGCCAGGCTGGCCAACCAAGTCGCTCGTTCGCAAAGTCAAAAGCGTTCTGTGGCGATATGTCCGATGCAGGCCACAAATCACGGATCCGCTCTGGCGAACCACGTGGGAATGGGCAGACGCCTGCCGACGACGCAACGAGCTGTTCGACTTCAGCAAGCGTCATCGCGCCAAGTGGCCATCCGACAATGAGATTGCCACCCAGTACCTGGTGCTGGCGATCACTGAGATGAAATCTTGCAGCGACCTTAGGCTGCCATTTCATGCCGCGGGACAGATGACACCCGCCGTCACGGCGATTCTTCAGGATCCCGTCTTAAAGCTCATTTCACGTCGTGAAAGTGCGGCGGGGACTCTTCTATTGGAGGTCACTCGATGACACCAGGCGTGCAGTATCAACAGATCCCATTCGGGACGGTCAAGCAGTGCGAAGTCGCGGACGTGTTCATTCACGGCAAGTCGGCGGGCCTGATGCTGATCCCTGAAGGCGAGCGGATTCCGACAATCTGCCTGTTTGACAAAGCGAGTGCCGACGGCGTCGCCAAAGGCGATCGCGGATCGATGACGTTCACGCCTGGCGGTCCGCTGGGCGGCTATTGGAAGTTTTCAAAGGAGTCGGCTGATGGTCGTAGTACGAATTGAGCTTTGGCCTGGTGGCGATAGAGAGAAGGCTCGACCGCTAGGGTTGGCTTTCATCTCAAACGATGAAACCGGCAACACAGCGGCCGGAAACTACGACGTTCACCTGGCTCATTCAGGCCATTATTGGGGCAGGCGCGGCATTTGGAAGCAGGGCCAGGTCAAAGGCTGGAATCGTCAATTGTCGCCTTATCACTTGGTTGTAGAGGCATTGAAGGCCGCTCTCGGCCTACGGTGAACGGTTCACTTTTACAAGCAACGGAGGCTCAATGATGACGATGGCCACGATCCGACGTAGTCGGAAGGTCCCTGCGAAACGCGGCATGTCCTGTCGCGTCGACGGACGTCCTGGAGTGATCAAGTCCGCCAAAGGCGGGTACGTCTATGTCCTGTTCGAAGGGACCGATTTCACCATGCCGTGTCACCCGACCTGGCGTTTCGAATACATCATGCCGGACGGCAAGGTCTGTCCGTTCGGAATGGAGCGATGACGCGCACCAAGGCTCGCAATCATGAGCTGCGTCTGCCGCCCCAGGACCTGGTGGCGGAACGCAGCGTCCTGGGCTGCATCATGCTGCAGGACTCTTGCCTGGATGATGTCGCTGACTTCCTGCAGGTTCAGCACTTCTACGCTGACGTGCATGGGATCATCTTCGCGGCGATGCTCAAGCTGCACGAGGATTCGACCAAAATCGATTCTGTGACGTTGGCCAACGCTCTTGATCAGGCGAGCCAGCTCGACGACGTGGGCGGGGTGCCGTACCTGCTCGAAGTCCTCGATACGGTGCCGTACTCGGCTCACGTGAAGTACTACGCCGAGATCGTCCGCGACAAATGGATTCAGCGATCGCTGACGCAGCAGTGCGATGACACGCTACGCGATTGCTACGAATCGTCCGACGACACGCCGCAGATCCTCGATCGAGCTGAGCAACGGTTGTTCGGGATCCTGGAGTCTCAGGAAGGTGACCAGAAAACCGCGATTAAAGATCTGCTGATCCCGACGCTGCAGCGGATCAGTGCCAGGATGGAGAAACGCGGCGTCATCAGTGGGCTGCCATCCGGCTTCAATGATCTCGACAGGCTGACGAACGGCTTCCAGGAATCGGAACTGATCATCCTGGCAGCGCGACCGTCGATGGGTAAGACGGCCCTGGTGTGCAACATTGCGGAATGGTCTGCGAGCGTCAGTGGGACCACGACGCTGATTTTCAGCCTGGAACAATCCAAGCTAGAACTGGTCGAGCGATTCATGTGCATCCGCAGTCGCGTTGACGGCCACAAGCTGCGCAAGGGCGAGATTGACGAGACCGAACGACACGCAATTCTGCAGGCGACGGAGGAGCTGGAGCGGCTGCCCCTTCACATCGACGACAAGTCCCAGCGCACGGTCACTCAGATCAGTGCCATCTGCCGGCGTCACAAGCGGCGCAACAACCTGGGCCTGGTCATTATCGACTATCTGCAGTTGATCGAACCCGAAGACAAGCGGGCCAACCGCGAGCAGCAGATTGCCCAGATCACTCGACGATTGAAGGGCATCGCCAAAGACTGCAGCGTGCCCTTGATCGCGCTGTCGCAATTGAACCGCGGCGTCGAGCTGCGAGAGGACAAGCGGCCGCGGCTGTCGGACCTGCGCGAGAGCGGGGCCATCGAGC
>CBIHQO010000269.1:0-8036 GCA_966211735.1 uncultured Schlesneria sp. | reverse complement strand
CATCCCCAGGATCACAAAGATCAGCAGTTTGCTGACGAGATGTTCTGGATCGGAATGTTGTAATGTCGCATAAAGCATTCGCCAGAGTTCGCCTTGCTGAACATGCGGCGACGACAGAGCTCCCATCTGCAACAAGCGACCGGGGATGTGCAACGCTCCCGTCGCCACTTCGCAAGCAAACACAATGATGCAGGCCACCGTCAGGATTAAAGTCACGGGCGGCCACCAGCTCATCCCCGTTTCGAAATCAACCAACGAGTGCAGCATGCTGGCATCAAGGACCGGAATCTCTTCCTCAACCGTGCGATCCTCTTCAGCCACAGAATTGTCCTTCAAAGGATGATTATGTCGAAGGCGCGAGGCCGATACTGATTTACCGATGCCGCGGACATGGGAGGGCGAACCTACCGCTACCTCCCGCTGAGCCGCGCATGTGATTGTGAGTCCATCGACAATAGCGGCTCGGCAGGAGCCTCGCCCTCCCAAAGAGCCAATCCTTGAAACACTCAGCGACTTTCGGCGGTATCGAGCAGCACGCCAATCGCAATCGCCATCCGGCGGTCGAGTGTCCTTGTTCGGTCGGGGCTGCAATCGAGGACGTAGCGATCCAGCAGCGTAAACTTCCGGTTGAACTCACCCATCAACGGTCCGTCCTCACCCGGTTTGCCCACTTGGTGGATGACGAAGTTGGTGCGCAAAATTCCGTAGAACGAGCCCAGGAACCGACGCAATAGCGAGAGGATGATTGAGTCTTCGCGAATGACGCACAAGTGCTTGCCATCCGCATCAAATCCGTCCCACTTCTTGCGCAGGATGTTGGCGAGATAGTCCTTGCGAAATCGCCCTAAAACTTCTCCATTCGCGTCCCGGACGGTGTATCTCATCATCCGGAGGGCCAACTTCTGATCCTGCAGAACTTCTAGCAGCTTTTGCTCAAACCGATCGTCTCGATAAAACGTGATATGCCGTTTCGGTGCCAGCAGGCAGTAGGTGTAGACCGCCAGAACCAGTCCAATGGCCGTTCCGATCACGATCAAGACGCCGGTGGCGACTTCGCCGATTGAGGGCGAGACCGCCAATCCGAGTGCAATCAATCCTCCCAAGACCACCAGCACCTCGAAGATGATGGCAAACATCGCCACCAAAGTTCGAAACACATGAGTGGGCCGCAGCACGTGCATGATCTCTTTACCCGTGTCATCACACACGGCATATCGAGTGTTGATCGACAGTAGCTTCTGATGCAGCAGGAACTTGTCCCGCTGAAATGCCGGATCCAGAGTCGAGTCCTGCGGGAAATCGACCACTGATTCTTCGGCTGGGCGAAGGTCGATGACCGTGTCACATTCGCTGCAGCGCACCTTGCGACCCGCAAATTCATCCTTCACCTGAAATTTCGCCTCACAGCCCGAGCAAGTCACGGCGATTGACATTTACTTCTCGATTTCATGATTGGTAAGGATAATTCGTGGAGATTTGGTGATCATTGGACTTCAGGCGACAATCTGAGGTCAAGCGATTCAATCGGTCCCTAAAAGATAACGAAGAACCTGTTGCTCATCAGCCGATGTTTATGATAAGCTGAAGTGTTCTCCGAAACTGACTCCCGCCGTCCTGAAGCAAGCCAAACGCCCCCACCTCGCGACCTTGGTCGTACTGATTTGAGGATTCCGCCGATGCTGACCATTTTTGGAAAGGCTCATCGTCAAGGAGGATTTTGTGACGGTGTTTCGCGTCGCGACTTCCTCACGATCGGTGGATCGGTGCTGGCAGGCGGATTAACCCTGCCGAAGCTACTGGCTGCGGAAGCCACGGCCGGTCGCCGACAATCGCACAAAGCAATCATCAACGTCTTCCTGCCGGGCGGACCTCCCCATATCGACATGTGGGACCTGAAACCGAATGCGCCGACCGAGATTCGTGGAGAGTTCAATCCGATCCAGACGAATGTTCCTGGCCTCGAAATCTGCGAACACTTCCCGCGCATTGCCAAGATGATGGACAAGTTCGCGGTCATCCGTTCGCTGGTCGGTTGCAGCGGCGATCACGATGCTTACCAGTGCATGCCCGGACGCAAGAAGAGCGACCGTAAACCACCAGGCGGCTGGCCATCAATGGGAGCCTGGGTGTCGAAGTACAAGGGGCAAGTGAACAAGGCAATCCCGCCAAACTTGTCGTTGATGTACCGCACGGGCAATCGCACGTGGGGCGAACCCGGTGACGGCGGTTTCCTCGGTATGTCGCACACCCCGTTCGGTCTGGTCGGCGGACGCGAAAACAATCTCAAGTCGGACAACATGACCCTGCAAGGGATCACGCTGGAGCGACTGCAGGACCGCGGGCAGTTGCTGCAATCGCTCGATGGATTCAAGCGTGAGGCCGATCTGACAGGTTCGATGGGCGGGATGGATTCGTTCCATGATCAAGCGGTCGGCATCCTGACGTCGACCACTCTGGCCGATGCGCTCGATCTGTCGAAGGAAGATCCCGAAGTTGTCGCACGCTACGGTGTCGACGATATTGAATTCGAGCGAGACGGTGCCCCGCGCATGGTGCGTAACTTCTGCATCGCCCGCCGCCTGGTCGAAGCGGGTGCGCGAGTCGTCACGATGAACTTCACACGCTGGGACTGGCACGGTCCCGACGGGATGAACTTCGTACAAGGCCGGAAGGACATGCCCCTTCTAGATCAGGGCTTGTCTGCTCTGGTCAGTGACCTGCACGAACGGGGCATGCAAGACGATGTTTCGGTCGTCGTCTGGGGTGAATTCGGTCGCACGCCGCGGATCAACAAAGACGCCAGTCGCGATCATTGGCCACAGGTGTCCTGCGCGATGCTGGCCGGTGGTGGCATGAAGATGGGCCAGGCGATCGGCTCCACAAATCGCCTTGGCGAATACGCTGTCGACCGCCCGGTCCAGTTCCAGGAAGTCTTCGCGACGCTGTACGCGAAGATGGGACTCGATGTGGGCCAGATCCGAGCCTTCGACGACAGCGGCGTCCCGCAATACCTGGTCGATTCGGGCATCGCTCCAATCCGTGAGCTGATGTAGGCCGGGGCAGTTCGACGGTGATCAGTCGAATCTTCGTGGGATGGGCTTCCAGCCCGTCGCCTTCTGCTTGGATTGCGCGCTGCGGAGGAGAACGGATTGCAAATGGGTTCTACGATGATGCGATGTTCTCCGCTGCTTTTTCCTCGGCTGTTGGCAGTGCGTAAACGGCGAGCAACGCGGGCAGAATGATCAGGTCGCCCACCATGGCGGTGAGCATCGTCAGGACTCCCATGCTGGCGAAGATCCGCTGATCGCGCATGTCGCTGAACGTGACAGTAGTGAACCCGACCACCAGAACCATCGTCGTCATCAGCATCGATGTTCCGACCGCCTGGAACGTGCTGCGGATCGCTTCTTTGCGACTGGCCGAACGTGGCAGTTCTTCCTGGAAGCGAGTTAGAAAGTGGATCGTGTCATCGACGGCGATTCCCAAGCAGATCGTGAAGCTGCAGACGGTCACGATTTCCAGCGGCTGATCGGTGAAGTACATCCACGTGGCGCAGATCACCAAAGGAAAGATGTTAGGGATCATTGCGATCAATCCTAATCGCACCGAGCGGAACACCAGCCCGAGGATGCAGATGATGATAAAGGTTTCGCTTCCCAGGCTGGAGCCCAGATCAACGACGATGCGGTACAGATCTCGCCAGCGATGAATTGCCGATCCGGCCAGTGACAAAGTGAATTCCGGATGTTGACCGACAATCTCTTTCAACCCGGCTTCTATACGATGAAACACGGCGTCGTATCGCGCGATCCCAATGTCCAGTACGCGGAACGTGACTGTCGCAAACTGATCTTCCGGCTTGTAGAAGGCTCGCTTCAGCGGAGGTGGCAAGAGTTCAATCATCGATGCTCGCTCTTCGGTGGGGCTATCACCGGGGAGCGCATCTAGCAGGCTGCGGATGGAGATCGACGTGCCGATCAGCGGTTCAGACTTCAGCAGGTCATCAACCTGCGTCACCACCTTCAAGACTTCGGCTGAATCGGACGCCACTTTTGCTGACCAGCCAATCTGGACCTCGGAGAACTCCAGGCCTCCCAGAGCCTTGTCCATTTGATGGAGCGCCTTCGTCGCTTCGGCGTGTTCGGGCAGGAAGCTCGATCGTCGCTCATCTGGCCGAAGCTGAAGTGCAATTGCCGCGCAGACCAAAGTCACTGCAATCCCGGCCCACGCGACGGGCTTAGGTCGCCGCAAGACAAGGTCGACGAGCGAGATCACGCGATGCAGGTGACGCTCGATGAAGCCTTCCTGCTGCTCGATGGGCTCCAATCGCACCCCCAGGACTTTGTAGCTGAGGCTTCTTCTCAGGACCTTCGCGGGCCGCGACAGGTAGGCCAGTGGGATGACGGTGAGGATGGCGAGCACGGTGAGAACAACTCCCAGCACGCAACTCCAGCCAAATTCGCGGACGATCTCATGTTGAGCGAGTGACAGCGACCAGAAGCCAATGCTGGTTGTGATTGCCGTGAGGAAGCAGGCGAGCCCCACTTCTTCCAGGCCGGCTCGCGCGGCGTCTTTGTCGCTCATCCCTGCCGCGTGAAATCGTCTGATCTGCACCATCATGTGGACGCCGTCGGCCAAGCCCACCAAACTCAACAAGACCGGCAGCACGACATCATTGAACGGGTTGTCCTGCATGTCGAAGAAGTTGAGGAAGCCGATCGTCCAGAAGATGCCCAGTGCCGGCCCCATCGAGAGGATCACGACCGAGACAACGCCACGAAACAGGATCGCAGCCATGATCAGTACGACGCCATAGCCGATCACGCGGAACTTGATGTTGTTCCGTTCGTGCGTCTGCATCATCGTCAGGCGGATCGGGATGTTGCCCGTGACACCGACAGTGAACTTCACATCGGGATATTCGGCCAACGCGGCTTCGGCGGTCTTTCTTAGATTGACCATACAGTCATCGTCGCTGGTGATGTACAGCCAATCGAAGTTGACCGTCACGATCAGCGTCCGGCCGTCAACTGACAGCAGTTGACCCTTCACCAACGGATGGCGCAGGGCATGATCTTTCGCGGCGGCGAAACGAGCGGGCGAGGCGTCTGACTTGGGAAAGAGCGGTTCGCGCAGGCCGAAGATGTTGAGGACCGGGACGCGGTCCATCCACAGCACGCGGCTGACGTAGGGGACCGCTTCCAGCGTTTCGATCATGTGCCGCAGAGCCTTCGCCCCCGAAGGCGTAAAGACATCGTTCGACTGGATGACCAGGATGGCATCAGACCGAGTCAGATCCAGAGCCTGCACATTGGGTCGAGGTTTACGCGGCGCGGCAGGAGCGTCAGCGAGCGGCGCCACAGGAGGTGCGGGCACTTGAACCGGTGGAGGTTGAAAGAGGCGTCGGACTCGTTCCGGAGCGATATAGCCCACGGAGGCGAGCGAACTCATCACGAACAGAAACAGGTATGCCCAGGCGGGCCGATCGACAATCCAGGCCGTTGAACGGCCGAAGCGATGAGAAATAGACAAACGGACCCTCTCATCACTGATTAGGAATAAAGGTTGGACTCATCGGCTTCGGCAGAATAGGACTTATGCGACCAATGGGACTTATTTTGAAGTGCGAGCGGCGGCACAGCGCAAGGTTGCTTAGCGTTTTCGGTGTTCTGCTGCGGATTGGATTTCTTCGCGACTCAGCTTGCCATCGCGATTCGAATCGAACTCATGAAAGCCAAACCGGCGGAAACCAAGGGGTGTTTCCTTTGCTTCCACGATGCCGTCGCCGTTCTTGTCGAACCGCTTGAAGAAGTCCGCGACAAACTTCTCGTCTGATTCGCGTTGGTTGTTTTCGGCTCCGGTGTTCACGATTAATTTCTGCTTGTTACGTTGTGGCTCCTGCTCGACGACCCCGTCATGCGGGACAGCGACTTCGAAGAAGGCGATCGACATCTCTTCCCACGTCTGATCCCCCCACGTCACCGACTGCGATGGGTCAGGATTCGAGGGATTCTGCTTGGAATTATCGAATCGCGTCGTGAACTCCAGCTTATCGATTGTTTCCAGTTTCAACGGTTTTGACAGTTCATAGACATGCTGCCAGTTGAAGTCATACCTTGGCACATCGAGCAAGGTTTCCGTTTTGTCACCCTGTCGGCTGGTGGCCTGAAAAGATTTCCCGCGGACGTGCATGTGAGGGATGATCGCGAGGAGTTCCGCTCGTTTCGGGAACCAACCCACGTTGCCATGCACAGGAAAGTCGGGCGCATACGGCGGGATCTCGAATTCCTGGTCAATCCCCAGCAACGTCAAGACTTCGTGCGTCACCTTCGATTCGGGAATGAACGTCATCCCGAGTTGAGTCAGATCATCCTGCTCGATACCGTTCGGTGTGTAGTGCATCTGGAACACAAACTTCGATCCGGCGGGAACTCGGCGAGCATACCCGTCCGGTAGCATGAAGCTGCGTTGACCGGGGACATAGCCCGTTAGATAGCCGACGCCGCGGACATCGGTACCATCGGGTGTTCGCACGAACACGATCGTGTGGTGGACAGTCGGCCGACTTCCAGGAATGACTTGGGACCCTGAGACCCAGTGATCTTCTTCGAAGTGAGGATCGACGACGAAGTACTGGTATTCGATGGTGCCGGTCGCGGGGACATGAAACGGCCGATCGCGCATCTTCATCACCAGATCGGGTTCACGATTGAGCAGCCAGCCCGACGAATACTCCTGCTTCGGCGGCAGGTCAGTCGCTTCACCGTAGGGCATGCCAGCTTTGACCCAGTCTCGCAGCACCTGCTTGTCGGCCTCAGGCATCGAGCGGGCGTTCTGGAAGTGACCGATGTTTGGATTGGCATTCCAGGGGGGCATCCGGCCCGAATCGATCGACTCCAGAATCGTATCGCCCCAACCGGTGATCTCGTTGTAGTCGGTTAGTGAGAATGGTCCGATTTCACCGGGGCGATGACATTCGACGCAGTGCTGATTCAAGATTCGCGAGACTTGCTTGCAGAACGTGTATTCAGAAGTGACCAGCGGTGTGCGGACTCGTCCGATGGAGCAACCGGTCGTCTCGGTCACAGCGACACTGACTGGCTTGCCCGCCAGCAACTCTTCGAGTGCGATTCGCAGGTCCTGTCGAGTCGCCTGCGAGCGTGTCACGCCCGGCAGGAACTGATCGTCAATTCGTCCGTGGTAGCGGATCGCGAGCGTTTGATCGAGGACAAAGACTTCGACCATATGCCGTGCCCCGAACTGGTCCGCGACCTTGTTACCGGGATCTTTGAGAATCGGAAACGAAATCCCATACTCTTTCGTAAAGGCAGCAACCTCTTTTTGCGAATCTTGCGAGTTGCTGTTCACACCGATGAAGCGAACGTTCTGTGCGGCGAATTCAGCAGCCAGCTTGTTAAACCGCGGCCCATACTGTCGGGCCATGGGGCACTCGATCCCCAGGAAGCAGACGACGGTCAGTTGTTTCTTGGCTTGAGCAGCCACTTCAACCACTTTCCCGTCGGCGTCGGACAATCGAAACCCGAAACTGGCCGGAGAGTTTGCCGACGAAATCACTTCGGCTGCAGAGACACAAGTCGTTAACACGACCAGACACAGCGCGATTGCCAGCGGAAATCTACAAAAAAACATCTCAATACCGCTCTCATTTGGCGATGTTGATCAACATCGCGACTCGGGCAGAACCAGCAGCGAACAACTCATTCTCCGACCCTCAGATTGAATGTCAATTGCGTGGATCGGCGAGTCGTGATGGGAACGAAGAGTTTGAGCGTCGGCACCTTCCGCCGATTTGAAGTTCATTTGCTCTAACCTGCGATCTGCAAATGACGTGGCGGTTGGTTCCGTATTGACCGTTGATTCCCTTCAAAAATAGAGTCCAGCGAAGATTTGAAAGGACTTGGGTGGTTTGGCTGAAGAGGGGTTCCGAAATGCTTCGCCATTGGATTTGGATACCACTTCTGCTGTGTTGCTCCCTGACCGGTTGTCTGTCTCTCAATTCGAGGGACCTCTACTCA
>CBIHQO010000268.1:0-8044 GCA_966211735.1 uncultured Schlesneria sp. | reverse complement strand
TATTGTTCAGGTGGTCGGAAATCGAAATCGAAAAAGTGTCCCGGCAGCGATCAGGGATGACATGACCTGCATCGATTGTCATCAGCATGTGCGCGATCAGCGCCCAGTGGTCAAGAAATAGTCCGTCGCGTTGGACTAAGTCACGTCGAAAGCATCAGCAGATGCGTGGGAGAGGTGCGCCTGCGGGTTCTTCAATGGGCACCTCTCTGCCAGAGACACGCAGAATTGACACTGGCGAACGTCGGGCGGGACCGATCCGTCCGATGACTGTCGCCAGCTTGGTGGTTTCAAACTGACGGAGCAGGTTTAGCGTCTGAGTCGTGATCTGCGGCGGCGTCGCAAGCACAAACGTGCCTTCGTTTGCCATGTGAATGGCGTCCAAGCCAAGGAGTTCACAGACAGCTCGGACCGAGGCCGTGACGGGGATCTGCTCTTCCACGACGACACAACTGTTGCGGGATGCTTCGGCCCATTCGTAGAGGACCGCGGCGACGCCTCCGCGAGTCGCGTCACGCACCGCTCGCAGGGGTAGTCCGGCTTCGAGCAAAGCTATGATTGGTTCGATCACAGAGGCACAATCGCTCTGTGGCGGCGGATCGAATTCAAATTTCTCGCGGCTACAGAGAATGGCGGCACCATGACGGCCGATTGGCCCACTGACAATAATCTCGTCGCCAGGTTGCAGCGAAGCTGCGCCTGTCGGTGCCCACGGCAGCCGGATTCCGATACCCGAAGTGGTGATATAGAGTTGATCGGCCGCTCCGCGAGGCACGACCTTTGTATCACCGGTGACAATCTGTACGTGCGCGATGCTGGCTGCGTCTCGAATACTTTCCAAGACGCGATCGAGAACGCTCAGCGGCAAACCTTCTTCGATGATCAGCGCCAAGCTCAACCAAAGTGGTCGAGCACCCGTGACTGCGAGATCATTGACCGTCCCGAATACTGCCAGACGCCCGATGTCGCCGCCGGGGAAGAACAGCGGTGACACGGTATAGCCATCAGTCGTAAACGCCAGTGATCCCGAGGCAACCGAGCCAGAGGCGGTTACCGAAGAGAGAGTCAGGCTAGCGGCATCTTCGAGGCGATCCAGCGTGTCGTTGCCGAGTCGCGAGAGTACGTGATCGCGAATCAATCGTCGCGAGAGTCGCCCCCCCTCTCCATGAGCCAGTGTGATCTGGTCGGTATCCGCCGACGTGGGCAAAGGGCAACTGAACCAGGGATTGGAGTCACTCACGAATGTCCTCGGCGGTCTTTGTATAGTGAAAGTAGGCGGCGCAGGCCCCTTCTGAGGAGACCATGGGGGCGCCGCGAGGCTGATTCGGATTGCAGACGTTCCCGAAGAGGGGGCATTCGGGCGTCTTGATCTGGCGTGATAACACCAAGCCACTCAGGCATTCGTGATCTTCAGCGACTGCAGGCGATGAAAGTGCGAATCGAATCCCCGCATCGTAAGATTGGAATTCGGGTCGTAGACTTAGCCCACCGTCCTGAATATCTCCGAATCCTCGCCAAGGGATCGTCGATATTTGAAAGACTTCGTCCAGCAGTTTCTGTGCACTTGGATTGCCCTCCGAACGTGCCGACCGTGAGTATCGATTTCTGAGCCTCGGTTCCCGCCGCTCAAGCAGTTGGACGCATTCCGATAGACCCGCGAGCAAATCGACCGGTTCAAAGCCCGTGACGACGATTGGCACGTCATATCGACGAACCAACTCCTCGTAATGTGCGAAGCCGGTTACGGTGCAAACATGTCCCGCGGCCAGAAACCCTTGAACGCGGCAGTTCGGTTGGTCGAGAATCGCTCGCATTGCCGGCTCGACACGGACGTGATGTGCCAGGACGCTAAAGTTTGTGATGTTCTGGAGGCGGGCCTGCAGCAACGCCAGAGCAGTTGCCGGAGCTGTCGTCTCGAAGCCGACGCCAAGAAACACAACCTCTCGCGTCGGATTGGTGATGGCCAATTGAACGGCATCCAGCGGCGAGTAGACGATCCTCACATCAGCTCCACTTCCCCGCGCCTGCAACAAGCTGCCATTGGTTCCAGGGACGCGCAGCATGTCTCCGAAGGTGGCTAGTAAAACTCGATGATCCACAGAGAGGGATCGGGCATCTTCGATGATTTCGGCGGGAGTCACGCACACCGGACAACCTGGACCATGCACCAGTTCCAGGACATCATCTAACGCTGCTTCGAGTCCATAACGCAGGAATGCATGTGTCTGACCTCCACACACATCCATGATCACCCAACGCTTCGTAATCGATTTCCTGAGCGAAGCAAGCTGCGTGGCGAGAAGCTTTGGTTGGCGAAATTCGTCGACGTAGTTCATGAAGGAGATGGCCTCGAATCCGTCGTGTGGAAGCTGGAGCTAAGATCATCGAGCGTCTGTCTGGCCGCCTGTTGATCGATCACAGTCAACGCGATTCCCGCGTGGACAAGTACGTAGTCTCCCTCTTGAGCGTCCGGGACACAGGCCATGTGACAACGCTTTCGGATGCCACCGAAATCAATTTCGGCCAAGGCTAAGAGCGGATCTTTGCTGATCCATTGAGCAACTCGTCCAGGAACTCCAAGGCACACGCTAATTCTCCTTGACGGTATTTGACATCAGGCCGATTGCGATCTGACCTGCTGCCAAGCCGCCATCATTTGGTGGAATCACCCCTGGCAAACCTAATGGTTGTCCATCGACAGGCCAGAGTGCGGCAACGAGTTCGACCAGAATACGATTTTGAAATACTCCCCCTTGCAGAACCACTGGCAATTCGGGAAATCGGCGGGCGACATCGACAATTAATTGGGCTAAGCCTCGATGAAACCGCATGGCCATAACGCCGCGAGGAATTCCCGCTCGTCGATCAGTCAGGATTTGTCGGATCACCGGTCGCCAGTCTAGCGGCACTGGATCACCTTCACCGATTTCAAAGGTATACGCTTCCGACGTATCAGGGTTGCAAATCGCTTCCAAGCACATCGCGGCATGGCCTTCGTACTCGGTATTGGACTGATCAAGTACTAGAAATGATGCGACGTCAAACAGGCGGCCGCAGCTTGTCGTCGGCGGACTGAAGGTCGAAGCAAGCAGACTCTGAATGCGAGAGACATCGCTCTCATTGAGCGCCAGCAGTTTCGCGATATCCGCAGGGGTAAGCTCTTCGAGTTGAGAGAGGACGGCGACGACTATTCGACGCGGATCCGCCGTCGCGGCATCACCACCCGGCAGGGAGAATGGACGCAGATGAGCAACGCGCCGAAAATGTGATGCGGTCGTTCGCAGGAACTCCCCTCCCCAGATTGTGCCGTCGGGGCCAAGTCCAGTTCCGTCCCACGCAACCCCTAACACTTCACGATCCAACCAATCGTGCTCAACCATCCCCGCAACGATGTGAGCGTGATGATGCCAGACAAGTTGCGGTTTGCGAGTCTTCTCCGCGGCCCATTGCGATGAGAAATAACCTGGATGAGAGTCGCAGGCGATTCGAATCTCCTCGGGTCCGTCCGCCGAAAGCGATGGGGAGCCGATGCCGACCGGCGAGGACCTGGGACCGGAAGCGATATGGAATAGTTCGCAGGCTTGCGTGGTGCTTTCATCCCACCGTCCTTGAACAGTGAGAGTCTCCAAATCTCCGACATGAGGTCCAAGCACTGCTTGATGGCCGTTGGCAAATGCACAGCTTCCTTTCTGGTGACCACCACAGGCGATCGTGCCGTTAGCTGGGAATGAGAGAGAATGGATTCTTAGCGGCAAGGGTGCGATTCCTCTGGCCGCTCGAATCGTGACGGCTCGGTTGGCGATGATCCGTACTACGCTGTCATCGATGGGCCGCACGATCTCACGGTTGTGATGTAGAAACGTGTCTGCGATGCCACGCAATTGCTGCTCGGCATCGTCGACTCGATAGGCCAATGGTTCACCGTCCCGGTTCCCACTCGTGCAAACCAGGGGACGTCCCACGGATTCCAGCAATATCGAGTGAAGCGCCGTGGTGGGCAATAGAAGGCCGAGGTCGAATAGGCCGGGATTAATTGCAGCCGCGACCGTTGATCGGTCTGATTGGGGAACGAGAACAATCGGATTCGCTGCCGAGCAAAGTTGACGTTCCGCTTCACGATCGAAACTCGCTAGTTTGCGTGCGTCAGCAAGCGTCCGAATCATGACAGCGAACGGCTTCGCCAATCTCCGTTTTCGATTTCGCAATCGCTGCACCGCGGCTGGCGACGTTGCATCGACGAGTAATTGGTAGCCGCCGACCCCACGCAGCGCAACGATCTGACCGTCGAGTAGACTTTCCGCCGCAGAATGCAAAGCTGCCTGATTCCGCACACCTTCGCCACTGCTCCACAAGTGCGGACCGCAATTGGAGCAGGAATTCGTTTGAGCATGAAACCGCCGGTCGCGTGGATCGAGATATTCGCGTAAGCAGTCGGCACACATTTCAAACGCTTGCATGCTGGTTCGACGCCGATCGAACGGCATCGAACTCAGGATGCTGAACCGCGGGCCGCATTGCGAGCACGTTGAGAAAGGATAGCGGTACCGCCGGTTGGCGGGATCGCTGGTTTCGCGCAAACACTCGTCGCAGATCGCTCTGTCTAGCGGGACGGATGTTGCGAGCGGGCCAATTAACTCGGAATCGACGATCTCGAATCCTTCAGTAACAAGGTCTGTCATTGGCGAGCAGGTGTACGTATCAACTATCGCGGACGATGGCATGCACCTGGAAATGAGGGCCCGTAACTGATCGTCGGGTGGCAAAGTTCCCCGTAATACCAGTTCGACTCCTGCCGTGGCGTTCCGAACACTTCCAGACCACTGGTGCTCAGCGGCAAGGCGTGCGAGTTCCGGCCGGACACCGGATCCTTGAACCGTGCCTTGCAGTAGAATTCTTCTCGATGTGTCGGCCATCGGAGGTACTCACTTGTCAGGCACGGTCGATGACAACAGTCGAGCCCGTTGTTGCTCAAGAAACTCACACCACGCGATGATCCCGGTCTGTTTCAACGCCGAGACGCCAATAACTGGCATGCCGGCATTGACGAGATTGATGTCGTCCAACACCGATTCCCAGGCAAATGGGACATACGGCAAAAGATCGGACTTATTGATGACGCAAGCCTGGCTCGTGCGAAAGGCCTTCGGGTATTTTCCCGGTTTGTCATCCCCTTCGGTGACGCTGAGGACCACAACTCGCAAGTGCTCGCCCAGGTCATGTGAGGCTGGACAGACGAGGTTGCCGACATTCTCGATGAATAAGAAATCGAGGTCGCGGGAATCGAGTGAGTCATATCCGGATCGTACCAGGGGCAGTTCCAAGTGACAGGCTCCACCGGTCGTCAGTTGGCGGACAGGAACCAAAGGAGCCAATCGTTGGGCATCGCGATCAGTGGCGATATCACCGACCAGCACGGCCATCGGGTGTTTTTGGCCCCAATATTGCGCCGTGGCCTGAAGCAGGCTTGTTTTGCCGGCACCAGGGGAGGAAATCAGATTGATGCAGAGTGTGCGGCGGTCAGTCAGAGTCCGCCGCCATGCTTCGGCATCCAGACGGCGCTGACTTGCCAGATCCCGCTGAATCATAATCGTTTCAGTGCTCATGCCACGCTTTCGGTAGATTTGCAGTCGGCCACGGTCAGGCTGACAAGTCGCATGTCTTCGCCGGCGATCACATCGACTGCTGCATTCTTGCAGTGTGGACAGACGAAACGAAACCGTTCCACGCGGAAGTCTTCGCCGCACTGCCGGCAATGGGCGGCCAATGGGGTCACGTTCACGACCAGGCGAACTGCAGCGGGCCACTTGTCCACCGCCATCTCTTGAAAGGCCAGTTCAATCAGCGACGGTTCGACACCGGAGAATTCTCCGATATCAAGGTGGACCGTCGTCAAACCGCTAAGTTGACGGTTGCGCAGTTCTTCTTCGACCTGCTCGATGAGCTGCCTGACCAGCGATCGTTCATGCATTTGAGTATTTGCTCCAGATCGCCTTCGCAGCGACCTTCGTTGCGGCTGCCACGTCATTGCCCATCGCCATGTCGGGGAGCCACGCTTGTCCTTCAACTCCCCAGATTTCGACGCATGCGGGACTGATTCCAAGCTTGCGGCCGAGTTCCAACGCCTCTGTCAATCCGATGTCGTGAGTTCCACGAGCGTGCGTCGGGAGGATTGTATCCGATGGCCATGTCCAGCAGTGGACCGATCCCGCGGGGCCTGTTCCCTCGCAGGCATCGCATATGACAAGCTGTTGATCGGAATGTGCAAAATCGAGGATATCGACTGGCAGCAGAATCCGGCGCAAGTCGCCATCGGCGAATCCCAGCTCCTGCAGGCGATCCAGGATCAGCCAGCCGGCGCGATCATCAGCGTAGTGGCTTCCCAAACCGATGATCAGTGGCCTCGTCATGCGATTTCTTCCCAATTCACTTTCAGGAAGTGGGTCGAGCAACTGATACACGGATCATAACTGCGTACCAGGCGTTCAACATCGATCGCTAAATCTTCGCGTGAAGCCCGAGCCTGCAATCGATCCGTCAGATAGGTTCGCAGATCGCCTTCGATCTGCCGCTGGTTCTGCGATGTTGGCGGGACAATTCTCGCCGAGGTGATCTTTCCAGCACCGTCGACCTGATAGTCATGAAACAACAGCCCTCGCGGAGCTTCCGTGGCCGCGCATCCCCTGCTGGCGGTTGGTCGATACGCCACGCGTGCGAGACCCTTGGGATGGTAGCTGCGCAAGATTCCGAGTGCTTCCTCATAAACCTGAACCAGTTCTAGCGCGCGAGCAATGATGCTCCGAAAAGGGTTTCGGCACATCGGCTCGAAGGCGACTTCATCAGCCAGCCGCTGGACCGCCTCGGACAAACGGCTGCGGTTCAGATTGACGCGCGCCAACGGTCCAACGAAATAGGATGAATTACGATCCTGTCTGACTGCCTGTAGTGCCGTTGAATGAGCGACATGCTTTTCGACGAAGTGCTGGTCAAACTCCGTCACGGGAACACGTAGCCCCAGGCTGCTGAGGATCTCCCCTTCATTGAACGGATATTCATCCGGATGAGTCAGCGAAACGAATTCATACGGCTGCGAGAACTCGGGGAACGAGAAGCCTGCGACCCACCGAGTGGCCTCGATGGCCGCCGCCAGTCCCCACTCGAAGTCGGCGACGAGCGCGGACATGCTTTCACGCGTGGGAAGCCGATAGAAACCGCCGACCACGACATTGATCGGATGAATTGCTCGACCGCCCAGGACTTCGAGCAGGCGATTTCCATGCTTCTTTAGCTGCAGGCCTCGCTGAATTTCCTGCGGGAAGCTGCGGGCCAGTTCAATCCCGCTCGCAGCTCCAAAGAAATCAGGAGCATGGAGCAAGTGGATATGCAGCGCGTGACTTTCGATCCATTCGCCGCAATAGAGCAGTCTCCTCAATCGGCGGATTTCCGGTGTGATCTGGATGCCGAGCGCCGCTTCCAAGGCGTGAACGGAACTCATCTGATAGGCCACGGGGCAGATTCCGCAAATGCGTGCCGTGATGTCGGGAGCATCCTCCAGTGGTCTGCCTGCTAACAACGCCTCGAACAGACGCGGTGGCTCATAAATCCGAAGCTGGACGTCATCAATGACACCTTGCCTCAATCGAACCGTCACGCCTCCTTCTCCCTCAACGCGGGTGAGAATGGGAACGTCGATGACATCGTCATTGCTCATCTGGCATTTCCGACGGACGGACTGTGATCGGAGAGTGAATCTGCGGCTTGCTGGAATGCGGGTGCCGTCGCATTGAAGTTCCGCAGCAGCGGAACAAGTTGATCGACGGAATTCCCCAAGGCTTGAAAGCGGTTCAGTAAGGGTGTGGTGTTCGCGGGTTGGCTCGGGCCAAAGCAGCCGTAGCATCCTCGATTGAAGGCGGGGCAGATGGCTCCGCAACCCGATTGCGTCACTGGTCCCATACAGGGAATGCCTTTAGCGACGACGTGGCACACGGAACCGCGTAATTTGCAGTCGAGGCAGACGCTGTGACTCGGTACTCGGGGCCGACGTCCTTCA
>CBIHQO010000267.1:0-8056 GCA_966211735.1 uncultured Schlesneria sp. | reverse complement strand
TCTTCTCAACGATTACGCCAATTGCCAAGGCCATGACAAGAGACCACCCCGCCAAGAAAATTACCCAGATCATGAGCGCCCGTTTTCTCGTCATGGTGGCTTCAACTCCAAGCAGGTTGCCCAAGAATCCCCCAGCATATCGCCGGTTTTCGAAGAAACACACGGGAATGAGCGGGATGCAGTTTCCCAGCGAGACAATTTGGTACTACGACATTGGTGGTTTTAAGATCCATTCCCACGACGTTGTCGACTTGGCCGGTATTCCCATGTACCGAGTGGACCAATGGATCGTTCCCTATTGGGTGCTCGCGTGGCCCCTGACCCTGCTTTCCGTCTACCTGATTCTCTGGAAGCCACGCAAGCGGGCATGTCCAAATTAGCCGGTCAGTACCCATTTGGTAGTACTTGTCAGGTCGTCGCTGTAAGGTCCGGTCGAAGCGCTTTCGAAACGAGGTTCTTGACTTTCGGCTGCTCACTTCCCAGAGTAATTCAGACATTCTGCTTGAATTACCTACAGCAAGGAGGACTTGGTAATGAAGCGTCATTTCTGCGTCGTTGGCATCTGTCTTGGATTCATCAGTTTCGCGATCGCCGCGGATCCGCCTCAGAAAGGGAAGGCATCCGCCAAGGCTGCTGTTCCGCCGCGTGTGATCTCGGGGCGAACACAACTCGAAGCGTTGCTGCTCTCTCCCGCGAAACTGGATTTCGACGGGCGGAAGCAGGTCACGGTTCGCGAGGTTCTAGATCAACTGCATCAGCAGCATCATCTTTCGCTACGGTTCGACACGCCGACTTTGGCTGCGATGTTGGACAAGTCTTCGCAGACTCCCGCTTATCGTCCGGCCCAGGTCGCGGCGGGCTATATGGCCCCGCTGGGATTTCCGGCCTATTGTCCCGGAGCAAGCTGTCCGACGGGAGTCGTCCACATCCAGTCTGCTCAGCCAGCGTACCCTGTAGCCGCCGCTGGGTATTATTCGCCAGACGAAGTCGGGGACGTTGCTCCCGTCCAAGCTCCAGCCGCAGCGGCACCTGTTGCAGCACCAGTCCCTGCAGTCGCGGCACCGCCCGTCGGTGTTGCTCCGGGCGTAGCCATCGCACCAGCGGCATCGCCACCGGTGTCTTCCAATCCTCCGCTCGCGGGTGCGTCGGAGCCAGAGCCAATGCCGTTGTCACCCACGAAGCCTCCAGCCGTCTCTTCCCCTGAAGCGCCTGCAACTCCCAAAGGGATTCAAGAGATTCTGGAAGAATTGCTTGAGACGGAACTCGACATCCAAACGCTGGACTTATCGCGAGTCAGCATCGCAACGGTCTTGCGGCAAGCCCTGGACGCTGCCCCGACTTCACAGAGCGATGAAGTCTCCGGAATGCCAATCTTGATGACGAATGCGGCTTTGCTGGACTATTTGATCGAAGACGATGGCCTGCTGATCACCACGCGAATGAAAGCATTGTCGACTCGCGAAACCCGCGTCTATTCGATCAAGCACCTGCGGGATCTGCCTGCCGAGCAACTTGCCAAGACGATTCGACAGTCGATTCGTCCCTGGAGTTGGCGATCGCAGATCAGTGACCTGGGCGAGCAGCTGAAGGGGACTCCGATCCCCGGAGAAACGCTGACTTCGCTCGTGAAAACGGGTGTGCAACTGGTGGGTGCCGAAGTCGGTGTCGGCATCAGTCCTGAGTCTGCCGCCGAACCCAAGCCGATCAATCGCGCCGACGAAGCCAAGCAACTGGAGATGCTGGGTGGCGCGATTACCAATGGATTGGTGACGTTCGCCCAAACAACACTGCTGGCATTGGAAATGGTGCACTACGCCGAACCCCCGACAGCCACCATCCAGACGCTGGGTCACAAGCTGATCATTACGCAATCACAGACCGCCCATCGCGAGATCGCGGAACTGCTGAAACAGTTGGCGGACGAGTGATCGCGGTCGTGAAGCCAGGTGTGGGAGTCTTCCGTATGGCCGTGTCTCTCGATAGAGGACACGGCCATGGTGAAGACGGTAAGGTTGGTAAGGTTGTGGCACCCAACGTGAGTAGTGATCCTAATTTCTTGTTCTGAAAAGGCCTGACAGGCCGCAAGATACCAGCCCAGGGCAGAGCGGAGAGGCGGAGCCTCGTAGCGCCGCCCCGGGTTGAGCGATTGAGAAATCCCAAGGCCTGAAAGGCCGTCACAATCATAAATCAAGGAGACGAGGCTTGTTTCGCCCTTACAGGGCTGAGGGGCACTGATAATTCCTGACCCAGGGCGACGTTGCGGGGCCTTGCCCCTTCACTCTGCCCTGGGCTGGTTTGTTTCGGCCTGTCAGGCCTTTTCGAACGCGACGAAAGATCGCAGTTTCACCTTCGATAGCTCAGGGGATGCCGTCAGATGCGATATCCCTCTTCAGATTCATAACTTTCATATCTCTACTAATCGTTACCCGCGTTGGGTATCACGAACCAGATCCAATGCCACCATCAATCATCAGTCTCAATGGCGCGCACTTCGCTGACGATGCTCCCTTGGGCAAGCAGCGTCGAAATCTGATCGCCCACAGAGATTGTCGAAGCGTCTCGGATCAGTTCACCGTCTGAGAGGCGCTTGGTCAACGAGTAACCTCGATCGAGGACCGCCAACGGACTGAGTGCGTTCAAGGAGGATGCGAATGCCTGCAGTTGCTGCTTTGACGATTCGATGACTTGCTTCATCCCTCGCTTCAGTCGCACTTCCAGATCGTCCAGACGATGCGATTGCTCTTGAATGCGTTCCAGCGGTCGCGAAAAGCAGCGTCGACTGGCAACAGAATCAAGCCGCAATCGAGCTCGTTGTGTCTGTTGCTTCAACGAGTTCACGAGGCGCTGTCGTACGAGATCAAGTTCCAGTTGCACGTCCGATTCCAGTGGCACCACGAGTTCGGCCGCCTCACTGGGTGTCAGTGCTCGTCTGTCAGCCACTAGGTCTGCAATCGTGACATCGACTTCGTGACCGACAGCGCTCACGACCGGGATCTTACAGGCATGAATGGCGCGGGCCACGACTTCTTCGTTGAAGGCCCAGAGGTCTTCCAGGCTGCCGCCCCCACGACCGCAGATGACGACATCCACGTTGGGAATCGTGTGAACTTTGCGCAGTGCCGCGGCGATCTGTCCTGCTGCTAGATCCCCCTGGACGGCCACCGGAACCAGGATGATGTTGGCTTTGGGCCAACGACGTGTGATCACCTGGATCATATCCCGAACAGCCGCGCCACTGGGGCTCGTAATGAGGGCAATCCGCTTGGGAAATCGCGGCAACGGTCGTTTGCGTTCGACTTCGAACAATCCCTCGGCGGCCAGCTTCTGCTGCAGTTGCCGGAACGCCAGTTCCAGCGGTCCGATCCCCTTGGGCTGAAGCTGTTCGACGACAATCTGATGTTGCCCGCGCGCTTCGTAAACCTGAATTCCACCGGCGACGATGACTTCCATCCCATCGCGAAGATCGAATCGCATTCGTTGAGCGGCCGTGCGCCACATCACCGCTTTCAGTTGCGCGGCTTCGTCCTTGAGCGTGAAGTAGATGTGTCCGGATCCGGCGCGCATCAAATTCGAGATCTCGCCACAGACCCAGAGATGTGGGAACGTCGCTTCCACGACTTCTTTGAGCGCAAAGGTGACGGCACTGACAGTGAGGACGGGGATTGTCTCAGGAGGACGAGGGGGCATAGGTGAAGAGCTCAATTATCGAAAGAAAGCGAGCAAGCGGGACAAGGCGATAATCAGCCACCCAACAGCAACCGCCCTACGTGCTTAACGGCCAGGGCCACGTCGTTCGCTCGGTCGTCACCCTGATTGCGAATCGCCGTCAGCCAGCCGCGATAGTCGATCTCGCCCAGCAGTGCCAAGAGCTCGGCCCAGTCGACCACGCCGCTGCCGACGGCGGCTTCCTGGCCGCCGCCATCGAAGCCTCGAAAGCCGTCTCGCAACTGAACGTGCATTGTCACCGCGTGCAGAACTCGCAGAGCTTCGGCGTTGGAGCGGCCGGTCAACGCAAAATGCGCGGGGTCATAATCGATCCCGATCGGTCCCGATTTCACTTCCTGCACTAACGCCAGCAGATCTTCGGCCGAGTCGTTGGTCGGCGTAATACACAGCACCGTCCCCACATGATTGGCGTGGTTCGCCAGGTCATTCAGGACTTCGACCAGCAGTTGCCGTGATTTCGATTCGCGGTCTTCGGGGATTCGACCGACTTTGCAGCACAGCGTCCGCGCCTTGAGAGAATACGCGAATGTCATCGCCGCTCGCAGCTCGCTGACTCGACGATCGATTTCCGATTCGTCTGTCAGCGGCCGAGACAACGGATACGACGCTCCGGAGATCGTCAGGTTCAGTTCGGTCAGGCGATGCAGGAATTGCCGCCTCCCTGTGTCTGTCAGTTCCGTCGCCACGACTTCGTTTCGTAGATCGAACTGAACACCTTCGACGCCAATATTCGCGGCAGATTTCAATGAATCCATCAACGGTTGGCGAAAACAGCGAGTGGCAACGGCAAGGCGAAACTGATGCATGGGGAGCGACTTCAAACTCAGAGCAAAGCAGATTGATCAAGCGTCTATTGTGAATGGCAGGAGATCGGAGAGCAAGGAGGTATCCCGTTCCGGCGAACTGATCCGCTTCGGAATCCTCGTGATCGGCCAAAAGAGCGACCGATCTGAATTGGTAGCTACGTTGGCCGCAGGTACACTGACGGGGCGAAGAGGGACCGAATGCATGTCGCGACATTGATGGACCCAACGGATGACCGAACTGCTGGAAATTGAGGGCCTGAAGACTTACTTCCGCACCGACGCGGGAACTGTCAAAGCCGTTGACGACTTGTCCGTTAAGATTCGCCTGGGCGAGACGCTGGGACTGGTGGGGGAATCCGGCTCCGGGAAATCGGTCACTTCGCTCACGATCATGCGTCTACTCCCCGATGTCGGTGCGACGATCGCAGGAGGTCGCATTTCGTTCCTGGGGCGCGATCTGGTCCAACTCCCGCGCCACGCGATGCCTGCGATTCGCGGCAAAGACATCGCAATGATCTTTCAAGAGCCAGGGACATCGCTGAACCCGGTTTATCGAGTCGGCGATCAAGTCGCTGAAGCGGTCCTGCTGCACGAAAAGGTGACGCGTGCCCAGGCCCGGCAGCGAGCGCTCGACTTGTTCCGCGAAGTCGGCATCCCCGACCCTGAAATGTCGTTGGACAAGCATCCGCATGAAATGTCGGGCGGGCAGAAACAGCGCGTAATGATCGCGATGGCGTTGTCATGCAATCCGAAACTGCTGATTGCCGATGAACCGACGACCGCGCTCGATGTGACGATTCAAGCTCAGATCCTGGCCCTGATTCGCAAGCTGCGCGACGAACGCGGGATGGCGATTCTGTTTATCACGCACGACCTGGGAGTCATCGCTGAGATCGCCGACGAAGTCGCCGTGATGTATCGCGGCAAGCTGGTGGAATACAACTCGGCGCGGAACATCTTCGCGAATCCTCAGCATCCCTACACGAAGGGACTGCTGGCATGCCGACCTCGCTTACAGACGACTCGGCGCCGATTGCCCACGGTGGCCGACTTCATGACTTCGACCGTCGATGACGATGGACGGTTGATCATTACCGAGAAGCAGCTATCTCCCGAGCGTCTTGCGGAAATCGAAGGCCGCGGACGAGGACGATTGTTGCATCCCAGGCCCGAACCTGATGCTGCCGGCACGGCAAACCGGTCGGCCAGTACGCTGATGAGCTACGTTCCTGCTGGCCAGCAACCGCTGCTGCAGGTCAAAGACCTGCAAGTCTACTACCCGATTAAGAAGGGCTTACTCCGACGAACGGTGTCGCACGTCAAGGCTGTTGATGGCATCAGCTTTGAAGTCTACAAAGGTCAAACATTGGGCCTGGTGGGAGAATCGGGGTGTGGCAAGACGACCACGGGTCGAGCCATCCTGAGACTGGTGCGAATGACCGGCGGCAGCGTGATGTTCGAAGGGCTCGACTGGGCTCACCTTCAGGGGGCGGCCCTGCGTCGTGAACGTCGGCGCATGCAGATCATTTTTCAGGATCCGTACAGTTCGCTGAATCCGCGGATGACCGTCGAAGCAATGCTGACGGAAGCGATGAGCGTCCATCGACTCGGCTCAAGTTCGCATGATCGCCGAGATCGATCCGCCAACCTGCTCGAGGAAGTCGGACTTCTGGCCGAACATCTGCAGCGTTACCCTCACGAATTCTCCGGTGGTCAACGTCAGCGGTTGTGCATTGCCCGGGCTTTGGCCGTGGAACCCGATTTTCTGATCTGTGACGAATCCGTCTCGGCGCTTGATGTCTCCGTTCAGGCTCAAGTGTTGAATCTGTTGAAGGACCTTCAGGAAAAACGCGGCCTGACATACATCTTTATCAGCCACGATCTCAGCGTCGTGAAATTCATGTCCGACATGATGGCCGTGATGAATGCCGGAAAGATCGTCGAGTTTGGGCCGTCGGACGACATCTACGCCAATCCGCAGAACGAATACACGCAACGGCTAATCGCCGCGATTCCGCAACCTTCGCTGGAAGCGATCGAACGGCGCGAACGACAATTGAAAGAGCGACTGGCAACGGCAAAGTAAAAGCCATTTGAACGGCAGAATTCGCTCCTATTCCCGGCAACAGATGACGTTGTGGCGTGTGGTGGTTTTTCCTTAAGAATCCCGTCTTGTGAACGTTGCGGGGAAGGCCTATAACCCGCCTGCTTCATCGGACAGACATGATTCCGCCGGAGGTGCCAAACCTTATTTGTGGGCTTGGATCGATTCAACGGTGAGTGCTAGTCACTACCGGATCCCGCTCAACTCTTGCGACTCCACCGTCGCGATCCACATGTCCGATAAGCGATTACGAGACCACGGCATCCACAAGATGTCGTGGTCTCTTTCTTTTCCATCTGCCTGATTTCTGTCATCCCCACGCTGGGGAAATCCAGTGGCCGAGACACCGTCGCATTGATGTCGCATTGTCGAGAAATGAGGATTTTTTAACGCCAGGGCACGAAGGCGTAGAGACGCAAAGGAGAACGGGACGATGGTCTTTCTGATGAATCCTATTCTTCCTTCGCGTTGAATCCGGCTAAGTTGGCGTCGCCCAGCCACAAATTTACGCCGACTTCGAACTTGTCCGTTTCGCAGGTGCAAATCCTCGCGGTATACTTTCTCCGCGTCCTTCAATGCTCAAGCCTGCCATTCTCGCCTGCCGATTCGGGAGATTTTTCCTGATGGTTCCTTGTCCGAATGTGAAACTGTGCGGGTTCGTGGGATTGTGTCTGCTGCTGGGCATTCACGGGAATGGATACGGCACTGACCTTCCCAAGTTTTCCGAGACCGAACGCAATCACTGGGCCTTTCAACCGGTCTCGCGGCCAGCAATCCCCACAACGTCCGAGTCCACTCCATCGCAGCCACTCAACGAGATCGATTCGTTCGTTTTGTCGGCACTCCAGAAAGATGGGCTCGAATTCTCGAAGCCAGCCGACAAGCTGACGCTGCTGCGACGAGTCACGTTTGATCTGATCGGCTTGCCACCCACCCCCGCCGAAGCTGCTGAGTTCCTGGCCGATGAATCTCCGGAAGCCTATTCGAAAGTCGTCGACCGACTGCTTGCCAGTCCGCACTACGGCGAAGCGTGGGGGCGGATGTGGCTGGATGTGGTGCGATTCGCAGAGACCGCCGGGTTCAACGCCGATCCAGCTCGACCCCTGGCTTACAAGTATCGCGACTACGTGATTCGCGCCTTCAACCGCGGACTCCCCTATGATCAGTTCCTGCAGGAACAACTCGCCGGCGATGAATTGTTTCCCGATAACGTCGATGCCCTCACGGCAACCGGTTACTGCCGGATGTGGGCCGATGAAAGTAACGCATCCAACATTCATCTCGCCCGCCAACTGGCTTTGAATGATCTGACGGGAAACCTGGGAGCCGCCGTCCTGGGCCTTTCGATCGGCTGTGCTCAATGCCACGACCACAAATTCGATCCGCTGCTGCAGACCGACTTCTACCAGTTGCAGGCGTT
>CBIHQO010000266.1:0-8148 GCA_966211735.1 uncultured Schlesneria sp. | reverse complement strand
GCTGAACTGAAGCCTGGTGGAAATGCACTTCTCATTCGTGCTACGGACAAGGTCGGCAATGTCAGTCCAATCACCGTATTGAAGTTTACCGCCGTCACAGCAAAAGAGGCCGAAGTCCAAAGGGCAAGTATGACTGTCTCACTGACAGGTCGTGTGTCGTTTGGAGGAATGCCAGCGGCCGATGTCATGGTTTCAGCGAAATCCGCCGAAGATCGTACGATCGGGCCGGTCAATTCTGACAGCACCGGGACGTTTAATCTTGAGGGGGTGCCCCCTGGCAAATGGATCGTCACAGCCAAAGGGGTCATCCGCAACAAAACCCGCCAGACCAACGTTGAAATCGAAGTCGCGCCACCGGATCAGCCGCCACCCGTCACTCTTCAGTTAAAATAGCTGCAATGACCGACGAAATTCTTTCTGGTCTCACAGACTCGGCGTAACCGATACAGATTACAGCGAACTTTCGGGTAGGGGGAAATCTGGTCCCTGAAAATGGTGTAGTCGCTACTGGAATTCCTCGAACTCTCTGAAGCCCAAGATGACCTTCCGATGCCCATCAATCAGTCGTGCTGCCGACTCTTGGTGCTGCCCGGAGAGTGAATCCAAGCAAGGAAACAGCATCGCCGGACATCGTCCCGCGCCGTCGAGGACTACAAACCAACGCATCCGCAGCATGTTCCTTTTCTTAAGTGTGCTTGCAAATGCGGCGTTGGGGTGCGCGACGATGCCTGGTGCACCTCCGATTCCGGCACCGCCAAGTTCCGCGGCTGCTGGAAACTCGACGATCGTCGCGATCGCTCCCCCAGCTAAAGCTCCGTGTACCATCTGGGATTTCCTTGGCGTCACAGGACTTTGCAAGGCAGCCGGCGCTGCAGTCGGTTGTGAGATCAACAAGTTAGGCAGTTTTTTCCCGGGCTTGGAGCCTGGTCCTCCTCTGCTGGCCATTACTGACCCTGCCAATGCCAAGTCGTCAAATCCAGCCGTTGCCGCTGCGGCGGCGGCTAAGGCCGACGAAGATGCTGCGCCACAAAAAATCAAAGCGCTTCGATACCTGGCAACACTGGGCTGCGGGGGATGCTATCCAGATATTGAAGCGGCACTTCTCGCCGGATTGGACGACTGCACGGAATCTGTTCGTTATGAAGCTGCGAAGGCATTGTCGGAGACTTCTCGAATTCAGTGTCGATACTGTGACTCAAGTCGATGCTGCAGCAAGAAAGTGCGAGAGAAACTGCACAACATCGCGTACAAGTTGAATGAATCGGGGTGTCACATTGAACCTTCGGCTCGCGTACGTCGAGTCGCCAGAGTCGCCCTGATGAATTGCGGATGCGATGATTGCGAGTTCCCCGATCAAGTTCCTGAGGAGGGGCCAACTCTGGAAGCCTCTGGCACCATGCGGTCGACGCCGACCAACTAGTGGCATAGCCGCCCTGTTTTGACAGGTTTCCGAGCATCGATCGCAGGCTCGTTGGCCTGCCGTCCACACGCTGATCCACCTGTCAATTGAGGTTTGAAGCTCCACTAAATCACCGTGTGATCATCCACGAAGACAATCGATCAGCCGGTCGAAGAGCCCTTGTTTTCCACGAATATCGATCTAGCGGCACGACGGCCAGGAACCAAAACGCACTGAGCAATATCCCGACGGAATGACAGAGCCGCCTAACTGGGAAGGCCCGCCTCGTGCCGGTGGATAATACGCCAGATGCGATCGATTTCTCCGCGTTCAACCAAGTCATCCGGCGTGAAGCCATCCAATGACTTGTTGGGAGTTTCCATCCAGCGATCCACCGATTTCACATGAAGGATTTCCACCAGAGCACTGTGTAGCCGCGTGAGTTCAATGTCCTTCTGAGTGCTCAGCAGGTCTACCTCTTGGCGCCATTCATTGAAAGTAAATGTCTTTGTACCTTCAGGCTTTTTCATATGTTCTTTGCCATTGTTGTGCTGCTTGGCCGTAGAGATTGGCCGAAGAATCCTGATCCATTAGATTCTATCGGGCTGTTCGGTATGGAGAAACCCCGTTTTTGGGCGGCGAAGTGTCGATAACGTATTGGTATCCTGACCTTCGATCGGGCTCCCGGGCACAATTCAAGCACGTGAGGAGCCCGTCGAAGCCATTTTTCACGCACCGATGAAATCCTGATCTCACTGGCACGATTCCAGACGAATTCGAAATCCACATTACGCGGTAGTAATCCTGACATGGCGGATCATCCCAATCAGCGTCCTGACGGCAAAATTGTGGCTGCCGACGCTGATCACGACTGGCAGGCGAAGCGAGCGGGAGTGGGACCGGTCATCTCCGGGCACCGCTGGACGCGATTTCGAATTCTTTGGTTGCTGATCATTATCACCGCGGCGTCGACATTTCTGCTTAGTGAGTTGTTGTTCGTCAAGCAGCGAACCCGCCTGATCATCATGTCACCTTCACCATACGACCGGCCATTTTTGCCGCTTCCATGGTCAGAAGAAAACGTCGTGGCGTTGAGCGAACTTGACCGGGAGACGTTTTCGGTTGCGGATATTTCTGAAGCATGGCGAACAAAACGTGATGGGCTTCGACAGCTGACCGCGGAATTGCAAAGTCTTTCGCGAAGTTCACCTCGTCTGGACGAAGTCGTTCTGTACTTCCGAACGCATGCGGCAGTCGATGGAAACGGCGTTCCCTGTCTGGTGCTGCCTGACGCTTCGGCAGCGCGCAGCGAAACGTGGCTCAGATTGTCAGACATCTTCGAAAGAATTCGAGCCCAGCATTTTCCAGACTCTGTGAAAAAGCTCGTGATCCTCGATTGCAGCGATGTTCTCGTCAATTGGAACCAAGGGGTGCTGTTTAATACCTTTGCCGCTCGATTGACAGCAGCGGCGAAAACATCCGGAATCCCCAATCTCGTCATCATTTCTTCGGCCGGCCCCGGCGAGATTGCCACCTCATCTCCAAGTTTGAAGCAGGGCGTCTTCGCTTATTTTTTGCGTCGCGGTCTGGGGGGAGAGGCCGACTTACGATCTGAATTTGGAAATGGCGATCGGCAGGTCTCTATTCGCGAGTTGCATCGCTATCTGGTGAGTCATGTCGACCACGGTAGCCAGTTACTCAGCGGACGGTCTCAACGCGTGCTGGTAATTCCCGAAGAGCCCGACGACTTCGTCGTCAGTATCACCTTGAATTCGAACGTCGAGAGGTCGATTGCGGCCCATCGCGAAATGGCCATGACAAAATCGGCTGCCGTTTCGCCAAAGGAAATCTCTGACCTTTGGATCATGTTGCATAAATTCCATGAACTCGAGGCGATTCGCTTTGAGCCAAAGCGATGGATCGACATCGCGCACCGGATCGTGCTGCTGGAGGCGGCTGCGGAAAGCGGCACTGCCTATGAAAAATCGGCGCGGCGGTTGTACTCGGAATTGCTTGGCTTCATGGCGGCGCTCGATTCGCGCAGGCCGCAGTCGCAGAATTCGACTGCGCTACCAGTCCTCTGGGAGAAAGTCGCCTTCGAAAAGCCGCTTCCAAATAGTGTCACCATGCAGTTTCATTCGATTCGAATGTCAGAGCTATTTGGGATTCTGCCCGCCCCGTCGGTCGAACTTGCACGAACGTTGTTGACGCAATTCAAGCAGAATCCGACTGCGGGCAATCTGGCAGAGATCGTCAAAACCTTATCGACGATTGACGGGTGCAAAGGGTTGGATGATTTATGCTTCTGCAAGCTGTTGCAGCGTTACGACGTTTTGGAACGCTGCAAGAATCCCTCTTTGATCACGGAGATCGTCGAACTGCGTGAACTGGCCGATTTGGCCAGTGTTCCGGATGACGAACGGGTGCTTGAGTGGATTCGGGCAGAGGTGGATCGCGCCGATGTGTTCCGAAGAACTGCTGAAGATCAACTCTTCGCCGGCAGCGGCGACCCACTGCAGAACATCGCGCGGGCGAAGCAGCATTACCAGAACGCCATCGAGATCACCAGGCGAACAAAAATTGCTTTTGGGATGCGTTCGCAGGTTGCGTACGAAATTCCATTCCTGGCCAAGTGGTCGACCGGTTTTTCGTTTGCAGTTGAATCTGCCGCCTTGCCCAGCGTTGAATTGCAGCCAGTCTTGCGGCGACTGATCCGCAATCAAATTTCCTTGGAGCGGACCTTGTCGAGTCCGTCATTTCCGGCGCTGGGCGAATCATTGGCTTTGCCCTTTGACGGGATCGTCGCCAAGCTCGAGGGCGATCGGAACCAACTGCTTCAAAAGCTGGGTGATCAATACGAGCGTTTCCTGCAGATGGAAATCGACGATGCCGACGCGGTCACGATCAGTGATATCACCGGCCTTCTATCTGTACCACTGTTGCCGCGTCGTAGCGACAAGCTTGGGCTTGGTCCGGCCGAGCAGAGAATCGAGCTTCGTGACAAACTCAGCCGGCTCCACAGTCGGCTCTATGAGCAATTTCGGGTAACCTCTTTGGCGACGCTGCGCTCATCAGCCGAATCGATTAACAATCCTTCGAATCAAGAAGGAAGTTCGCTCGAAACCGTCGAAATGCGAAGGACCAACATCTACCTCGACGAGTTGCTGGTCGGGATTCCTGAGCACATCGCCGTCTCGATTCTGGCAAACACCGTGAACGATGCTTCGGCGAAAGAGGGCGATCGCGATCGCCGGAATTTGTGGGACACAGCTGATCAGCAGGGAAGCCGCTTCAGGGAGACACTCGTTGCCGTTCAGGACACGGTTACGACCGCCATTGAAGAGCAGATGACGACGACTTCGATCGATACTGTCCTCCGCCGCACATTGGGGGGGTGGTGTATTCGCGTGATGGCGGCTTCGGATGCCATGCCGGACTTCGAAGAAGATCCGGTTGCCTGGCGCCGTCGACAGGATCTGGTGAGGTTCCTGATTTGGCATGCTGCACGATCGCTCGACGACTTCTGGGGCGGATCCATCTCAGATGGCGTCCCTCTGTTTGAAAAATCCGTCACGGATACTTTGCGTGCCGCGGAGTCAATTACGATTCCCATGACTGATTCCCGATTGCGAATAGACGCGATGAGATTGATGCTGAGCAAGCGCATGGCAGCGGCGCGGCGCGGCCTCAAGACGCGGGCCGATGATCTGCTCCTCGTCGACGAGAGTGAACCAGCCACCATCAAGGTTGAGGTGGTTCGGCACCAACAAGACGACATTTCGTTGCCAGAAGGAAATGCGGCCGTCTTCCTACGCGATGGGCAGGGCAAAACCGTTAGCGAATACGTGCCATTGCCGGTATCAGAGATTCCGGGAAACACTATTGTGCCAGTGCCGCTTGAAGTTCCCTTATTGCGAAGCACAACATCCGACGTGAAGGCAGTCACCGTTTTTCGTGGCCACGAATTCATCAGCGAGCTTCCTGTCAATATCACGGGTGGAGTCCTGATCGACTACGCGCCGCACTCAGGCGATCGCACGACGATCTCTGTTCGGGGGCGCAATCGAAGGAAACTGTCGATCCTGTTCGTTCTCGATTGCTCAGCCAGCATGCAGGCCGAACTTCCGCTTGAAACCGATCGAGGAAGCGGTGCTCGCCTGGAGATTGCAAAACTGGCGCTGCAGCAAATGTTTGACAAACTAGCAGACG
Source organism: uncultured Schlesneria sp. (assembly GCA_966211735.1). Lineage (GTDB taxonomy): Bacteria > Planctomycetota > Planctomycetia > Planctomycetales > Planctomycetaceae > Schlesneria. The sequence goes on along the minus strand of CBIHQO010000266.1, from coordinate 2,540 downwards.
ACGATGCCAATCGAGTCGGAGTGATGCTGTTTGGTCATCGGCTGGGTTGGAACCTGAAGCAGGCCGGAGAGCTGTTGAAGCAGACGAACTATTCCGCTCCGATTCCCGATCGCCTGCGTCCTTTTGACGACGTGGAAACAGTCTTGCCGTTGGGGCGATTCAACGCCAGTTTCGCGGCGACAGTCAACGAACGACTGGCAACAGTGCGTCCATGGGGGGAAAGCCCCCTCTACCTCTCATTGATCCAGGCGTTGCATCAATTTCAGGGTGAGGACGCAGATACGGAAAAGGCAATCGTCGTCATCACGGACGGGATGAACTATCAGTTCAACGCTCCCCCCGCCGCCAAGAAATCGGCGGCTGATGTCGTTTCAGAATGGGGAAAGGTTCAAGTCCCAATCCATATCGTCGGACTGGGAATTGCAACAGACCAATCGCAGGAAGCACAACGTGTCTTTGGGGACCTTGCTCAGAGGACTGGCGGGACATACGTGTTTGCTCCAGAGGCGCAGTCGCTCATCGCCAAACTCGAATCCCTGCGGCGGCCGAGGACGTTCAAGGTCATCGGTCCGGATGGTGTGGATCAAGTTTCTGAACTGAACAATCCCGTTTCTATCACGCCTCGCTTCAATGAGGGCGACAAATTTGAAGTTTCATTCGGTAATACGGTCGAAACACTGATGCTGCGCGGCGGTGAAGCGATTGACCTTGTGCCGTCCAGGGACGAGCGCAATTTTGAAACCAGTGGATACGGAAACGGTCAAACTCAGTTCGCAGCACTGGTGGATGGTGAGTCGCGGTCAACTGATTTAGTTGTAGGTATCCATCGTCCGTCCCGAAGGGGAGCAACGGTCAAATTTGAATTCTCGATCCAGAACGCGATGAGGCGATTCGTACCGCGGCCGGCGGAAGTCTGGATCGAAATTTCACCGGTCATTGCGACGAATGCCGCGCCAGTTGATTCGTTCGTTTTCTATGACGCCAACTATGTCCCACGGACCTCGGTTCCTGTTTTGAGATGGATTGAGGAACACTGGCCGACGAATGCACGAATTCAATTCTGGTGCAAGCTGAAACCAACGGTGCCGACCAAGACCATCGAAATTGAAAGTAGTGCTCAGCTGGATCGGAATCTCAATTTTGGATTGGCAGAAGTACCGGGCACCTCTTACGGTCTGAGCGTGAGACGCGGTGTCCCCTTTCAAGCCCTGTTAATCGAACGGTTTACCGTTGACGCCCCGCGTACCGCTGTCACGAAAGTGGAATTTCGTTCAGAGACCGTTTCTCCCTCTCGCGTGACCCATCGATTCGATTCGACAAACCGATGGGCGACTCACCGATTCCAATTCAACAACGTGGCCCCGAATGTCGGAAAGTTAGGAGAAATTCAGTTAACTTCGCGGCAAGCCGTGATGGACGGAGCATTGACATCACCCGAAGAAATTCTGGTTGATGTTACTGAGTCCGTGGATGTGATGGAGTTGCGTTCGGGAAAGTAAGCAGACTGGAGTGCATGCAAATTGCGGATTGATTGATGACCTGTCGCAACTTTTATCCAGAATCTGAGTCTTCGAATCCGGTCCAAGGGCAGATTCGAACACTTGCGATTCATATTCCCGTGAAGACTTATCTCGCGGCTTCGACAACCAGACCGTCGTAAAGGGTTAGCCTCTCATGCGGAATCTTCCCGTTAATTGGTATCAGGGGTTGTTCTTGACTCCGCAGCATCTCCAGGCCTCCGACCGCTTCTGGACGGAGGCGCTGAATGCTTCAGAATGCCTTGACCATTCGTATAATTACGGCTTGCATTCGCTCGAATTCAGCAAGGAAGCGCTCGCAAATTGTCAATTCGAGGTGCGGATGCTTCGCGCGCGAATGCGCGATGGGACTGTCGTGACACTGGATGCCGGCCAGGAACCTGACCGACTGGATTTGACGACCGGCGGCCCGGGAACCCGAAAGACCACGGGCCTGGCCGAGGCTTTCGAATCCGATTCCGTCATTCGAATCTACTTGGCGATTCCCAAGTTGAATATTGGTCGTGCCAATGTATCCGGTGGTGGCCCCACATCGGAGACACGCTATATCGAAACAACGCTGGTTCAACAGGATGAAACAAGCGGGGGTAATGATCGCGATGTCCAATTTCGAAGCCTGAACGTCAAGCTGCTGCTTTCAACGCAGGATTTGACCGGATATGAAGTCTTGCCTATTGCGCAGATCAAACGGTCCAGCGACGGAGCAGCGGTTCCGCAATTGGATCCTGAATTCATACCTCCGGTGCTGTCAATTTTCGCCTGGCCGGGGTTGGGACGAGATATCGTCCGCGCAATCTATGATGTGATTGGCCAGAAGATTGAAGTTCTCAGCCGCCAACTGGTGGATCGCGGCGCCGGACTGGACAGCCGTCACCCTGGTGATCTGGAACGCATTCTGCTTTTGACGTTCCTCACCGCAGCTCATGCTCGGCTGACAGTGCTGTCGTTTGCGTCCGGAATACATCCATTAACCGCATATACAGAACTGTGCGGTCTTGCGGG
>CBIHQO010000265.1:0-8158 GCA_966211735.1 uncultured Schlesneria sp. | reverse complement strand
GTGCCGTCCATTGATAGATACTCGGAAAGAAGCCAGCACCCCTGTTTGGGGCGTGACCCTTGGTAATACCGCGTCCCAGCGTGTCATACATGACGACAAACGACGGCAGGTTCTGGCTCTCGCTTCCCAGTCCGTAAGTCACCCAGGCACCGACGCAGGGAAAACCTTGACGTGCCGAACCCGTGTTGATGCGGAAGAGTGCTGGTGAGTGATTGTTGGAATCGGTCCAACAGGAGTAGACGAATGCCATCTTGTCGACGTGCTTGGCCATCTGCGGGAAAATCTCGCTGACCCAGGCGCCCGATTCGCCGTGCTGCGCAAACTTGAACGGGGATTTCATCATGGGCCCTGCCTGCCCCGCGAAGAAGCCGGTCGCCTGGTCGAACCCTGTCAGTTCCTTCCCATCGCGCTTTTCCAACTCGGGCTTGTAGTCCCAAGTGTCAACCTGCGAAGGCCCCCCATTCATAAACAGCCAGATCACCGACTTGGCCGTCCCAGGAAAATGCCCGGCATGTGGAGCCAGTGGGTTCAAGCTGGAAGAGGACGCCGCAGAGAGCCGCCCTTCTTGATTCAATAAACCAGCCAATGCCAACGCGCCGAATCCATTCCCCGCCTGTTGCAGGAACTGGCGACGAGAATTAAATGCGGGTGATGGTGTTCCGAACGCAGAGAAGGTCATCGTGTCACTTTCTTGGGCAATTGCGCCTCAAGCTTCCGAAGTTCAGCAGGCCCTGACTCTCATCTCAAAAACGTTTGCTCATATTCAACGCGTTAACAATCGGCAACGAATGCCACTCACCGGATGGACTTCGCGAACGAAGCGAAATGCGCATCCAAACGTTGGCGAAAACCGGTAGCCATCCGCATCCAATTCGACCGCCTCATAGGATTGCGGACCACGAACAAGAAGTTGGAATTCGATTTCTTCACCACGACCGTCGATCAGCCAGTATTCGTTGACACCCGCGACGAAGTAAGCGCGACGCAACTCAATGGTGTCTTTGCGAACCGACGAGTTGCTGACGATTTCTGCAACCATGTCTGGTGAACCATGAAGTTCGACATCACCCTCTTCGCTGCCCTGCCACGCCCGATAAGTCACTTTGCCTGAACGTAGTGTCTCCATCGAGCAAAACATCATGTCCGGCTCACATCCGAGGCAGCCTTCTTCATTGACGAGCAGGACTCCGTCACCAAACACAACTCCCAGATTGCGCGACTCCACAAGGGTGTCTAATACGGTTGTCATACGGGTTTTGATGTCATTGTGGCCCGAGATTCTTTCCGGACTCATGTCGACCTCCAGGCCTCCAGAAACGAAAGTGAATCGACCTCGTTCGGGGCGATTATCCGAATGCACCCAATTTCGAAAGGCCGCCAATGACCCAAATGAATCTGGCAGTGTCAGGTTCGTGCCTAGCTCGGTAATGACAGTGGCCATGTTGGTCAGTCCGTATAAATAAATTCATTCAGGCAGAACAAGACTTGGCAGAAATCTGTCAAGGCCTGATGCAACCCTGCGTTTGGATCAGCCCCCGAATAGGATGCGGATTGCTGGCGTAGGAAAGCAATTGCATCGGCCAGCTCTTCCGTCGACGGCTGGCGACTGACAGCAGTTAAGTAGCCAACTTGGACGGCCTCGTCCAACGATTTCGTGGCGATGGGCTGCAGCTTGGCCGCAAACTGCCGCGACGCTTCGCGCGTTTGGGGGTTGTTCATCAGCAGCAAAGCCTGGGGTGCAATCGTCGTCTGTGGTCGATCTGCTACAGGCGTCGTTCCATCGGGAGCATCGAAGACGGTCATTGACGGCATCAGTTGGCTGCGTTTGACAGTGAAGTACAGGCTGCGGCGATGATGTCCTTCGTCCAGCCTGCCAGGCCCGTACAGCCGATCGTCAAGTTGATTGCTGACGGCCAGGACCGCGTCGCGGATTGCTTCCGCCTCCAGGCGTCGGCGAGGTCGATGCCAGAGCAGTTTATTTTCGCGATCGATCGACGCGCGCTGCTCATCGACTTCGCAGGATTGGCGATACACCGCACTGGTGACGATTAAGCGATGAATCGATTTCAGATCCCATCGCTGTCGAATCAGCTCGCCAGCCAGGTAATCCAACAGTTCGGGATGAGTCGGCAATTCTCCTCGTGTGCCAAAGTCAGAGGGTGTGGCAACGATCCCCTGGCCAAGATGATGTTGCCACAGGCGGTTGACGATGACGCGTGCCAACAGATTCCCCGCTCCTGCGTCCTGATCGATCAGCCAGTTCGTCAGAGAAGTGCGTTGGTACGATGTTCGCCAGCCCGCTGGTGCTGGGGTTTGGAACAACTGCGATGCATCAGCATTACTCATCAACACCTGCAGGAAACCCTGTGAAGCGACCGCTTCCTTCTGATTAGTTTCCCCGCGGCGCAGGAAATGAGTTTCTTTGAGAAACTCCGCTTCTGCCTGCGTGTGCAGCTTCACCGGGGGCAGGCCTTCCGTAGCAACCAGCACCTTCTGCAGCACGGGCTTTGGCGCCTGGGCCAGGTGAGCTGACCGTTGCTGATCGACCTGTTTCCAGCCGGCATCTTGCGGTTTGTACCAGGTGTAGGCTCGCTGCTTTTCCTCGGCAGTCAGTTGATCGAATGGCTTCAACAACAAGGCGAGGATTGTCTCGTCCCAAGCACCTCCAGTAGTCGCGGGAGCGTCGGCTTTGTGCGACAACGACAATCTGGGGCGACCGATGGAATGATGCACATTGTTGTTGAACTTCAGGCTGATCGTGACGACGGTTCCGTTCTCGAAGCCAAAGGGTTCGCTAGCAGTGAACACCGCAGCGTGATCCTTGCCGAATTCTGGGTCAACTGCCCAGGCCGACTGCAGGTTGTCATCGATCGCTGCCGCAACGGGCAGGCCGTTCTGTTCAAAGGTGGCTCGAGCGTTTGTCAGCTTGACTGGCTGAGCCGTAGTATCCGCGGCACTACCACTCGGCCGAATCGTGACGGCAAAATCGGACAGGGCAAAGTTTCCGTTTCCGGCCCGTCCCGGTCCCGACTTCGTCAGCGAAGGATGAGCTAATGCTTCCAGGCGAATCGAGCGAACATCCAGCAATTTGGTTTCGAAACTGATCGTCCATTGGTCGTTGTCGGGACTGGTGCCAGTCGCCAACCACGACGCATCGGGCTGAGCGACAAACGTCGCGCCGCCATTGGACTTGAACTTGATGCCGGCTGGCAGCATCCATGTCGGATTCTCGGCAATCGCATCCCGCTTCGCCTGCCATTCAATAAATCGTTGCGGCAGTTGACTGAGTTCATAGTCGCGCACAGCCTGTTCCAGTGGTGCGTGAGCGATCTCAAACTGAGCACGATTCCGTTGGTAGCCTTCGGGATCAAAATCGAGTTCCATCTCGCTGCGGATTGTCGTCGTGAATGAAGAGAGCAGTCGGTAGTAGTCGGCTTGGGGTATCGCATCGAACTTGTGGTCATGACATCGCGCACAGCCGATGGTCAGCCCCAGCATCGACGTGCCCACGGTGTTGAGCATGTCGTCCATTTCGTCGTAGCGGTGCTTTTCCACTTCGTTCTTCGTGATCTGAGTCGAATGCACCCCAGCGGCCAGAAAGCCGGTCGCCATCAATGCGAGGCGGTCATTCGGCGCGAGTTCATCACCTGCGATCTGCCAGCGCACGAACTGGTCATACGGCATTCCCTGGTTTAGCGCCTGGACGACGAAGTCACGGTAGTGGTAGGCGGAGGGCCTGTCGTAGTCGTGTTCAAAACCATGGCTCTCTGCGAATCGCGCGAGGTCCAGCCAGAACCGTCCCCAGCGTTCCCCGTAGTGCGGGTTTGCCAGTAGTTCCTCGACCAGTTGTTCATAGGCATCTGCTCGCGCGTCGTTCTCGAACGCGGTGACTTCTGCCGCGGTCGGTGGCAATCCGATCAGATCGAAGTAAATCCGACGAATCAAAGCGGCTCGCCCGACGGATGGATTGGGAGCCAGCTTCGCGTTCGCCAACTTTTCCAGGATGAATTGATCGACCGGCGATAGAGACCATCCAGCGGAATTAGCGACTGCCGGCGGAGTCACCCGCTGCAGGGGGCGATACGACCAGAACTGCCGAGCGTCTGGTTTAATCTTCCGATCTGTCCACTTGACCGAATCCGTCTTGCGAGCCACCAGGGGCTCATCATAGGGGGCCCCCAAGTCGATCCAATTGACGATCGCTGCGATTTCGCCGTCGGAAAGACGATCATCGTCCTTCGGCATGGCCGGTTCCTGCTGATGCTTAATCAGTCGGGTCAGCAGACTTTTGTCACCGCGCCCGATGACCGCCGCGGGACCTCGCTCGCCCCCTTTCAGCAGGCCATCCTGAGTGGCCAGATCGAGCTTTCCTTCGGTCGAATCGCCACCATGGCACGCAATGCATTTGTCTTTAAGCGTCTTGCGGACATCAGTGCGGAAGACTTCCAGTCCTTTAGTTCGTTTCGCCGCGTGCTCAACGTCCGTTTCCGTTCCCGCCTGGCCGTAGGAAAGTGATGTCAATCCAACAAGGAACAAGAGACAGGCGAAGAAGCGGAGCATGGGCATCCGAGATTATCTCATCTAGGGTTAAACTCGCCGAACAGATCAATGGAATTCTATTCGATCGGGCCACTAGTTCCAACGGTCATTCCTGATGTGGAGTATCTTACGCACTGGCAGCAGCCGGATTGCCGTTCATCGCGGTCGGTAGATCGATCGGCTGCAGATTCGGAACGACCTCGCGAGCCAAGGCCACCATGTGTGGATGGCAGGTAAAGAATAGGATCTGGACCGACTTAGCGACCTCCGCAAGTGTCATCAATGTCTGTCGGACGCGGCCATCGTCGAAGTTGACCAGGACATCATCCATTACAATCGGCAGCGGTTCGTTCTGGCGGCAATAGTGCAAGACGTACGCCAAGCGGATTGCCAGATACAACTGCTCACGAGTACCGGAACTCAGTTGATCCGGCGTTCGCTCAACACCATCGTAGCGTCGAACCAGGATCCCTTGAGTGTTGCCGGTGGTGCGATCAAATTCGGTATATCGCCCGGCCGTCATCTGATTGACCAGGCGCGAGACAGTGGCGATCATTTCAGGCTGGTTTTCGCGTTCGAAACGACGCACAGCCTCACTCAACAAGTGCCTGGCAAAAACCAAAGGAACGTACCGATCGACTTCGGCGGCCAGATGTGATCGCTTGCGAGATAGCTCATCGGTCAGAATGGCTGCTTCGCCCGAACCATCCAACCGCGCCAGTTCGCTCTTCGCTACGGCGGCAGCACCATCGGCATTGCGTTTCTGCTGTTCCGCCGCGTGCAACCGATCAGCCAGGTCGCGGCGTTGACCGTCGAGGATATCGGGTTCCTGCTGACTGAGCAGTCGCTCAAACTCTTCTCGATCTTCGCCGGCCCGAATCAGATCGATTTCGTGCGTTCGCTGTTCCAGATCTGTATCCAGTTGGCAGATCTTTTCGGCACGAGCGACTACCTCAAAAAACTCGATTTCGGTTTCTGCCTGGGCGGCGGCGAATAACTCGGTCCGCTCGGTGACGAACTTCGCAATGCGGTCTTCTACCATCCGACGTTGGTCGGCCGCTTGATCCCGTTCACGGCAGAGTTGATCGAACTGCTTTTGTGCTTCAGCGGCTCGATCCAATTGATCGGACAGCTTTTCGATGGCGAGTTCCGGCGGATCGCGTAACAGATCGGGAGCAAGTGCTTCACAGAGTGGTCGGACGCGGGCCGCGAATTCGTCGAGTCTGGCCTGCATTGCAGCCAGTCGCTCCTCTTCCTGAGGCAGGCTATCCAGCTTGACTCGCGTTCCTAACAGGCGTTCGATTACCGTGCGGGTCAGTTCCGTGCCGAAGTCGGACGGAAACCGGAGTTGACTGAGCACCGATTGCCAGGCACTGTTCCAAGCCTCTTGCCGATCGGCAACAGCCTTAAGTTCGGCATCGCATTCCTCCAGTTGTGGCTCCAAGCGGCTGATGTCGCGGTGCAGCTCTTTGCTGCGACGATAGTGCTCTTTGGCGTCATCGACTGACAACTGGAGGCGAACCAACAGGACCGCGATCTCGGAGTCGTCGCCGCAGACCATTCGCAGCCGCGTCTCAAAGGCGTTGACCTGTTTCTTCAGCAATTCCGTTTCGGCGAGCAGTTCATCTCGTTTGGAGATTGTTTCACACACCGCCTCATGATCGCTGACCCACGGTCGCATGGCTTCTGGTTGGAGAGGCTCAAACCCGCACGAGGCCCAGGCGGCGACCCAGCGTTGGCTCAATTCCGCTTCCAGATGCTTCAACTCCGAAACTCGTTCGCGTCGCTGCTCGATACGAGTTGTGAGGAGATCAAATTGGCGTCCGAGTTCTTCGCGCCGCGCTACAGCATCGGCATTTGCGTAGATTCGGTCGGCGATCGTATCGGCATCTCGAACGGCCTGCTCGAACGCATCGCTCTGCGACTTGGGATCTGTCCCGAACCAGGCCGTCTCATGATCATCGATCAGGCGCCGACGGATTTTCGTCCATGTCCCATCTCGTCGCTGTCGAGCCGCATCGCGATCGCTGAGGCTGGGGACGACACCGCGTGATGCGACTTCATCCAGCTTATCCTGAATTTCGCTTCGTTGGGCTTCATCTTGCTGCAGTGAAGCTGACGTTGTCCGAAGCTGTTCGCGCACATCAGCGAAATCCGCTTCGAATTGCTTGATCGTGGCAATGCGCGGAACCGGCAAATCTCGAACGCTGCTCGCGTCGGCGACGCTGGGATTTAGCTTCTTCAGTTGCGTGGCGAGCAATCGCTCGATTTTGGCAAATTCGATGGCCTGTTTTTCGAGAACCTTGACGTCGCTGTTGTAGGCCGATCCGTCGGACAGCACCGCGATCAACGCAGAGACATCACGCGACTCACCGAGTGCCTTCAGGTCGGCTCGGTCCTGCCGCAGTTGCGCCCCCAATTGTTCGCGTTTCGCGCGTAGCTCGGCTTGCGTCGTTTGCCGAAGGCGGTCCTCTTCAATCAACCGATCGATCTCGGCCCGTGTTGCGACGTCGACCGCAAACCCGCGCAGATCTTCGTGGCTCCAGCCCGGTCGCAACTCGCTTAACTCGCGGTCGATCTGCTGTCCAGAAGCTGCGTGTTCAGCCTTCAGTTTTGGCAAATCGGCCTTCGCCTCCAGAAATGACTGTTTCATCTCCAGACACGCCCGAATTTCGGCCCGGTACGACACGGCACGAGGATCCAGCTTCAACGCTTGCTGGTCACGATTCAGTGTGGCCGTTGAAGCTGCCAATCTCGCCGTTTCATCTTCTGCCGTCTGGATTCTCTCAGACAACGAGGCATAGCGTGCCCGAGCATCGGCAGGGAGTGACTTTGGCACACTGAGGGGGGCTCGATCACTGCGGCATTGTTGTAGCTCAGCCCATTTCTGATGTGCTCGACACAGTTTCTCCAGGCGACCATGTTCGCGACGCAGTTGATCGACACTTTGCTGCAGCGCGGCGGCTCGCTCGTCGGCCTCGGCGACAACGCGGCGGCAGTTCAGGTAATCTTCGGACCGCAGGCTTTTGGTTTTGATCTGCGGCGGCAGTTCCTTCAATTCACTGAGCAGTTGATTAATCGATGGCTTACGAGCGATCGGGCTGAACAATTCTCCCGCCTGGCGTTCCAATTCCTGCAGGATGCGTTCGGGACTGGCGGCACTTCCCAAGCCCCCGCCAAACAAAGCGGACTGCAGGCTTTCGTGCTTTAAGCTTTCTTCACCCTGGCTCAACTGATCCAGGCCGAATGCGAAAATGGATTCGAACAGGCTGCGATTGGCGTTGCCGATCAATCGTTGAAAGCCAACTTCGTCCAGTCCCGACTCCTGACCATCGATCTTCACGCTGACTTTGTTTTTCGTCCCCTTACGGCGTCGCAGTTCGACGGTCCGGCCATCTCCCAGGATCAGCGTTCCTACGCCCGCGATCTCGGTACCCGCTTTGAAGTCGTACGGAGTTCGCGCTGGAAAGTCGAATAACCATCCACGCAGAAACTGCAGCAGCGTGGTTTTGCCCGCTTCGTTGGGTCCATAGATGACTTGCAGGCCATCGGCGGGAATCGCGAGGTCACATTCGCTGAAGTGACCAAATTGATTGATATGAAGTTGTCTCAGCTTCAC
>CBIHQO010000264.1:0-8161 GCA_966211735.1 uncultured Schlesneria sp. | reverse complement strand
CGCGCCTCTGCACTACTCAGAAACAACTGGCGCAAGCGCATTTGATGTCGTGCACAAGCGCGAGAGCCACCGAGATGAACTCGGTGGCGTGAAATAATCAGACGCTCTGCGTACTCAGCCATCCCGCCACCGTCAACGCAACTTTAGCGTCACTGGCGAGTTCTGAAGACGGCACACGGCTGCTCGCGGCCATTCCGTCGCTTGGCCCTCAGCCCTGGCCCCTCAGCCCTCCCGGTTGCATCAGTTGAGACAAGCCGCCACACTTTGCCGATTCGTCGAGATCGATAATCCACACCTGACTGACACCGAAACCACGGAGCGATCCGCATGTCCGAGCAACTGGCGTCCCGGCTTTGTGATGAACTGACCAAGCTGGTCTTGATCGATCCTCACACTCATATCAATCCCCATTCGCCAGCCTCGAAAACGCTGGCGGATATCATGGGATACCACTACTACACGGAACTGGCTCATTCGGCCGGTATGCCGAAATCGTACATCGAAGAACCGGGACTGGATCCACGTACGAAAGTGGGGCGGTTGGTCGAGTCACTCGCCAACTTAGACAACACCATCCAAGTGAGTTGGCTGGTCGAATTGTGCCGCAAATTCTTCGGCTTCAACGACGACCGGATTACACCCGCGAACTGGGAGTCGCTGTACGACGCCGCGGCGGCGAAGATGGCCGAGCCCGATTGGGAAGACCAGTGCCTGCGGCAGTCCGGGATCGAACGGGTGTTCCTGACGAATGACTTCGACGACCCTCTGGAGGGATTCGACACTCAGAAATACATTCCCTGCCTGCGAACCGATGATCTGGTGTTTCATCTCGGCAAGCCCGAGGTGCGTGTTCGCTTGGCGAAAGCGACGGGAATCGATTTTATCGGTGGCACCACGCTTCGCCGCGCAATCGGGAAGTTGTTCGAGCATTTTTCAGCGAAAGGTGTCCGAGCCTGTGCGATCTCGCTGCCGCCGTCGTTCGCTCCTGTCGCGGTGACCGCCAACGAGGCCGATGCCGCACTCAAACTGTTACTGAAGGGTGAATCCCTCAGTCCCGAAGACGCGACAACGGTCAGTCGTTTCGTGTTCTGGACTTTGGCCGAGTACTGCGTCGAGTACAAATTGCCGTTTGACCTGATGATCGGAGTCAACCGCCGCGTCTATCCCGAAGGGGTCTTCCAGGGTCAAGATTTATTCGACCAGCGAGTCTCGCTGATTCAGTACCAGGCACTTTTTAATGCCTTTCCGCAGGTGAAATTTCCGATTTCGGTGCTCGCTCAAATCAGCAACCAGGAATTGGTCAGCTACAGCTGGATCTTTCCGAATGTTTACACCAATGCTCACTGGTGGTACTCGAACATCCCGGCCTACATCGAAATCGACACCAAGGCGCGATTGCAGGCCGTTCCACGCAACAAGCAGGTAGGCTACTACAGCGATATGTACAAGCTGGAATTTGCCTGGCCCAAATTCAGCATGTATCGGCAATGCCTGGCGCGAGTTTTGGCTCAGGATTTTGTGATCGCCCGGCGGTGGAGCGAGGATCAAGCCCTCTCTTTTGGCCACCAGGTGTTGCGAGGGAACGTGGAGACGATCTTTGGAGTGTAACCAGCTCTCTTCATTGGCCAATTATTGGCATGGAAGCGGTTAACCACAGTTTGCGACCTTGCGGATCGATGGTAAGTTCAATTTCGATTCGGATTTAAGTGGTGGGCCGCGTCCTTTCATCATCGAGCACGGATTCATAGAATCTAAGCTCGATCCGGCAGCGTAACTTGGGGATTTCGGGACATCGACAATGGCAAAGATCGTCTTGTTGCAAGAAGGTCAGGCGATTCCGTTTGATTTGGCCGGGGCCGAAACCGTCATCGGGCGACATCCCGAATGCACGTTCCAGATCAACTCGAACATGGTGTCACGCAAGCACGCGAAAGTGACGAAAAGCGGCGAAACCTTCGTCGTTGAGGATCTGGGAAGCGGCAATGGAACCTTCGTCAACGGAAAGAAAATCGAAGGCCCCACGCCCCTGATTCATGACGATCGAATCAAGCTTGGCCCAATCCTGCTTCGCTTTGAATGGCCGGAAACAGCATTGGCAGTGCCGCCTGAAGCTCGGCCACAGCCAGCGCCGAAAGAGGCTGCCGCGGAACAGGCCAAAACGGCATTCAACGTCGATCTCAGCGAAGGTGACGATGACACGTCGACCATCATGGGGACGTTGGACCGTTCGAGCGGTTTCGGAAAGCTGGAAGTCAATCCCGAGGCGAAGCTGAAAGGTGTGCTCGAAATCAGCCGAGCGCTCGTCGGGACTGCCGACCTGAACGCGCTGTTGCCGAAGATTCTGGACACCTTGTTCAATATTTTCCCGCACGCCGATCGTGGCTGCATTCTGTTTAACGACGCGACGACAGGCAAAATGGTGCCGAAGGCGATGAAACATCGCCGGGCCGGTGACGACGAAACCGTCAAACTCAGTCGCACGATTCTGAAGACGGTGCTCGAAGAAAAAACGGGGATCCTGTCGGCCGATGCCGCCAATGACTCACGATTCCAGGCCAGCGAATCCATTTCGAATCTGACGATCCGGTCGATGATGTGCGTCCCGCTGCTGAGCCTGTCTGGCGAGCCGATGGGCGTGATCAACATCGATACGCAAAACGCGTTCAATCAATTCCGGACCGAAGATCTGGACCTGCTGATGGCCGTTGCCGGTCAGGCAGCGATGTCCTACGAGCAGGCCAATCTGCTCATCACGGCCATGGAGAAGCAGAAGCAGGACAAGGAAATGAACATCGCGATGGGTGTTCAGCGGTCGCTGCTTCCGGAGGAACTTCCGAAGCCGGACGGGTGGGAGATCTACGCATCCTACGACACTGCGCAGGCGGTGGGCGGCGACTACTACGACGCATTCATACTCGAAGACGGCAAGCACGTCTGTCTCGCCTTCGGCGACGTGGCAGGGAAGGGCGTTCCGGCGTCACTGGTGATGTCGCGAATTGCGACCGTTGTCACGAATGTGATGACCTTCGTTACCGATGTCCAGGAAGCGATTCTCCGCATCAATCATCAGATGTGTACTCGCGCCGTCGAAGGCCGATTCGTGACCTTCGTTCTGCTGGTGATCAATCTCGAAACGGGCGAAATGAAGATCGCGAACGCCGGCCACATGCCTGTGATGATTCGCAAAACGGATGGAACCATTGAGGAATTTGGCGAAGAAGCCGTTGGCGTGCCGATCGGCGTCATCGATGAATTCCCGTACGATGTCCTGATGCGGCCGATTGAGAAGGGCGAGACCTGCGTGATTTACACGGATGGGGTCAGTGAGGCCATGAATCACGCGAGCGACCTGTACGGTGTGGAGCGTTTGCGCGAACTCATGCGGGCCAGTACAGGTGGTCATGCCGAAGATCTTGGCAAAACCATCCTGGCCGACGTGCGCAAGTTCGCCAATGGCCGTCCACAGAACGACGATATCACGATCATGGTTTTCGGACGGAAATAACGGCTGATCGACTAGAAGTCTCAGCAGTTGTAGCGATTGTGCGTCCACGGAATTGCTGATTCCAGCGAGTCCCTTCAACCGTCGATGAAGAGGGGATGTTCGAGTGGCCTGGTCGCTCGCGCCGCCAACAACGAACTGCTTGCCTGTGGACCGTGCGATGAGCGTTACCGAGTTGCGACAATCGATTGATCCGACCAACATCTTTTGCGTGATGCTGCACGATGTCGCCCCTCGTTTTCAGCGTGAAGTCGATCAGTTCGTCGAAACACTGTCGCCATTGATCGGAACCGCCATGTCTGCGGGCGTCGTTCCCTGCTGGGCGGGCGAACCGATCACCGAATCTGATCGTCCATTTCTGGAACGAGTTCAGCGCAGCTTCGGGGATCTAGTCCTGCACGGGTACACGCATACACGGGAAAGTGGCCGCGGCGTCGTGTCCCGCGTCGCGGCGGGGCTCGATGAAATGAATGGTCTGACGCCCGAAGAAACCGACCAACGCCTGCGGGATGGGCAACTCGTGATGCAGAAATGGTTCGATGAACCCGCCCGCGGATTCATCGCGCCGACGTTCCAGGTGGGACATGCAACACCAGACCGACTTGCTCGACAGGGAATCGAGTACACCGTCGGTTACCGGTACCTCGTCGATGCCGAAGGACAACGCTTTCGACTAGCGACGTGGTGCTGGGATGTCTCGCCATTGCGCTCGCTCAACTACGCCGGACACTGGCTGGGCGAACTGCAGTATCGTTTACATCGACAGGCGATACCCTGCCTGGCACTTCATCCGCTCGACCTGGGTCGAGGCTTCCTGCCGCGGATCGTCCGGACCGTGAAGAAACTGCTGTCTGCAGGTCGCAAACCTATCTTGCTGGAGTCGTATGGATTGGCAACGAAACCACACTTGGTCGCGGTACCCTGATCATCTGACCGCGAGAAAAGACCGCACCGCTCCACTGAGTCGTCGCCATGCCGAGATGATTCAAGATGGCTCGAGCTAGCATTCCCACCGAGATCAACTGCCCCAGTGGCGCTGTCAGGGACCAGAGGAATCGGCCGCCGACGGCGCGAAAGATCAACGCCATATAAATCTGCTGCAGGACGATCGCGGTCGCCGTGGCAGTCAGAGTGCCGTTCCATCCACTGACGACAGTGCCATCCCAACTGGCGACTGCCAGCCAGACGCACAACGCCCACGTCGGAATGATCGAGCACAGGATTAATCTAGTCACGGACAGAACCAGCGCTTTTCGCGGCAGGGCGCCGTAGAAAATACGGGACCAGCCGTTCCACGAGTCGCGAATACTATCGTACATGCAGGTCTGGTAGATGCCGTCATTCTGCAGTACGACAAGCTTCAGGCCGCTCGACTTCGCCGCTCGCGCCATGGCGATATCTTCGCTGATCTGAGCTCGGAAACAGCACCATCCGCCCAACGAGTCATAGCCATGACGCGAGATCATCAAGAACGCGCCATTGGCGTAGCTCGTCCGCAGCTTCGGGTTGTTCACCCTCGCCGGTTGGAACCAGACCATCATCACGGACGAGCAAACCGGGACAGTCAGTTGCTCCCATGCCGTATTGAGCACGAAATGCGGCGTCAGCGACAACAGATCAGCGCCGCGGCGTTGTGCCTCCTGCACCGCCAGCGAAATACCGGCATCGGACTGGAGTTCGCAATCGGCATCCACATACAGCAGCCAGTCGCCAGTCGCCGATTGGCTGCCAACATGCATGGCGTGAGTCTTGCCGAACCAACCCGATGGCAGATCCTCAATATGGATCACCTTCAGCTGGTCGGAGAATTCCAGTTCCAATTGATCAAGGATTTCGCCGGTCGCGTCCGTGCTGCGATCGTTGATCGCGATGATTTCGAGGTTGGGATAATCCTGCCGCAGCAATGATCGCAAACAAAGCTCGAAGCATTCCTCTTCATTGCGGCCGGCCACCAACACAGAGACGCGAGGCAGGCCACGTGGCAGGACCACCATGTCCGTGCCAGAGATAACCTGTCGTTGCCTCAATCCATTGATCAGCATTACCAAATAGACTGTCCAAAGTGCCACGACGCACCAGGATCCAATTTCAAAAAATGAAGCACTCAAGATCAACATTGGCGTCGCCCTCTGGGATTGGCCCATCGGCAGGGGTTAACGGCGCGCATCGGTTGCGCAGAATAATAGTCGTGGCAAGGCGACCGTTCCGTGATCACCGATTGAGAGATTGCGACTGACCTCCGCCTAAGAGCTGAGAGGCGGAAGTCTTCAGAGTCGCAATTAGAGAGCTTTGAGGAACTTCAGAGATCAATTCACAGCGACTGGTTGTTCGACGGGCAGGGCATGTTCCGGTTTGGTGTATCCCAGACTACGGACGACTTCCAGGACTTCGCTCCACGTAGGGAACATCCGTCCGCTCGTTCGCTTGTATTCGTCCATGGCCTTCATGAACTCAATTTCATCGCCTGAATAATCGCGTTCACAGGTGGTGGGATCGATCAAACGACGACGTTCCACTTGTCGACGTGGTGCTTTTCGACGTTCTTCGGCGACAAACGGCACATCTTTTTTCGGACGACGATCGCCACCAATTCGTCGATTTTGAGCTCGTCGTTCTGCGACAGCGATCTTTTCCATGTCTTCCATTGCAGCAAACCTCCATACGCGGACATCGAGGGGGGGGCATTCCATCGCGGGTGTGGGAGCCATCCATAGCACGATTATGACCGCTACTCTGAGGGTTGCGCGGAAAACGAAGGCTGCGAGGACGTGTTAAAAAAGAGAAACATTAACGCGCATCAAATCATGCCGGTTGTATGGCCTGTGACGGCCGCATCGACGCCCGCAGATTGATTGATGTGCCCTGTCGGCTATTCCAGCCGATCCAGGGCGGCTCCGAACACGACGCGCACGCCTTGTTCATCAAACTTGGCAGCCAGGAAGGCGGCGTCAAAGAGCTTCGCGATCTCTTCGATTCGAGCCAGATGCTTTTGAATCCGCTGCCGATCATTCGTCGAATCAGCCGCCAAATGGCTGGCGATCCAGTCGCCGCGCCTGGTGACGACATCACGCAACTGAACGAGGTCAATCCAGACCAATTGCGAAGTGCTGTGAAAGTATTGCTGTTCGTGAGCCGCCAGGCGAGATGTCTTCATAGCATCCTCCCCCTTCGATGCACCGCGAGTCGCCATGGCTTGGTGTGATGACGCCAGCACCAGTCGCTCGGAGGTCACCAGTGAAGCAGGGGACCAATTCTTGATTCCTCTGATCCATCGCTCTATGCCGTCTGGCGTCGATTGAGTTTCTACTAGAACCGGCCCTGCAGAGACTTCGCGCTGATGCGATAAGGCCGCACTCAACAATGTCATTCCAAACTGGATTGCCTGATCCAGATTCCTGGAAAGCGAAGGACCTGCACCGATTGAGAAATCGCCAACCAAGTCAACGGGGGAGAGGTCCGTCGAGACTTCGGAAGCTGGAATCAATGACACTGTCCAGTCACGAAGAACTCGGGGTAAGATCTCTGTGAAGGGATCACGCCCTTGAAAAACGCTCTTCAAAACATTTCGTCCTCGAGCGAATTCTTCCGATTTGGCATCGGGAGCCGAGGCCAGCCAGAGTTGTACCCAGGGAGTGACATCCATTCGGGACGAGATCGCAATGACCGAATTGGCGGTGATTCGCTTTGTCCAACCGTCGCCACCATCAGTCGAATTGACGAACTGACGCCAAACTGTTGGGAGGTCGACTCCGGAGGTGTCTGCCGCCACATCCACCACGACCGCATCATCGAGTCGTATCGCTGCGGACAGGGCTGCCACTCGACTAGCGATCGGCAAGATCCAGGCAGCATCTCGTGACTGCCGCAACCCCTCGTCGACCACTCGATCCCACTTGCGAGTATTCAAGAATAGAAACGCGACCGCATCCTGAGGTAAACGAGATCGATTCGCCTTGTAGAGCGGTAATTCACTGAGTGATCGCATCATTTGTGCGGCACCCGCTTGCTGTTGAGCCGCAGCACGAAATTCAATGACCTGCTGAATTCGATCCTCGTGATCGGAGAGTGCGATCGTGCGATCAAAGATCACGTAATAGACGATCTCGACCGAGTTCGCCGACTTGGCACGCTGCACATACGTCTGCCCTTGGAATTCCCTGGACTTAGAGACCTGGCTCGGTTCGAGAGTCGCCCACGTCTGCAAGGCCTCTGCCAACGCGGCGGCGTTGGCGGCCTGGGCGATCAGGACCCCTTCCGGGGGCTTTCCCTCAGGCAGGTAGATCGCCAGGACCACTGATTCTGAACACGCCGCCAGCAATTGCTCGGAGAGCGACTTGCCCGTGGTCCGACGAACATATTCTTCCAACAACGCCCATTTCTGGAATCCGCCCCCGTCGAGAAATCGCCTGACGGGAGGAAACGCTTTGAGACGGGACATCAGGCGCGAGCTTTGAAACTTCGAAAAGGTCGCATCAGGGTGCTGGAGTTCAACACAAACCGCTGCGGTGTCACCGACGAGGTCAATCGGCGCCACGCCGTTGGCAACTGCCGTTGCACCCCACATCAGCGGTAACAACGCGGGCAATAAATATCGAATGCAGCTCATAAAAACTCCGCCAGCAAAATCGACTCGAATCGTGAAGCTCTGGTTCAGCCTCG
>CBIHQO010000263.1:0-8164 GCA_966211735.1 uncultured Schlesneria sp. | reverse complement strand
TGTCTTTGGACCGACCGTAATCAATAACCTGGGACTGACCGACACTCAGCAAACACAAATCCGCGGGATTCAGGCGGAAGCGACTCAGGCGTCATTGAAGCTGTTCGCGATGGCGGGGTCTCGGGAGCAGAAGATTGGCGCGATCGTCAAAGTTTGGAGGAATGCCAATCAGCAGATCGTCGAGACCTTGGACGCTGATCAGAAGCGGCGATGGGACGAACTGGTCGGGCCGGCCGTCCCTGGAGAACTGAACTTTCCGCTCCCCCCGCCAGACGCTGAGAATTGATTTTCTCTCCTGGAACGATCGCCCCCTAGCGATCCAAAATTCCGGTCTATGGGGTTACGACCCCGCATGCAGGCGATTTTTCGGCTATTTGGGGCCACTCTGAAAAAATCTCGCGGTACCGCGCTTCACTCGCGACTTCTTCGCGTCTGTCTCATTAGAGGCTGATCCAACTGCGGATCTGCAAATCGATGGACGTGCATTATCTTCGCTGGGCGAGGAAGGTTGAGTGTGTCATGGCTCAAAAAGAACAGCGACGAAGAGGCTGGCTGCTGCCGTCTCTGATTGTCGGCCTGATTGTCAGTTTTGGCACTTGGCGAAGCATGACAGCGTCCTCGCCAACATCGGTCAACTTCCGCACCGTCGCCGTGGAGGAAGAAGACCTGATCATCAACATCAGCGCGACGGGAACGGTCGAACCTGAAGAAGTGGTTAACGTCGGTGCTCAGGTGGCCGGGATGATCCGTGAGTTTGGTCCCGACCCCTCGGACTCGACCAAAAATGTCGACTACGGCACCGTGGTCTGTAAGGGAACGGTCCTGGCGAGGATCGACGATTCTCCCTATCGGGCGGCCGTTTCGCGGGCACGTGCTCAAGTGGAGCAATCTGAAGCTGGTGTGCTGCAAGCAAGTGCACAGATCATTCAGGCCCAAGCCAACGCCGAGAGAGCGGAGGCGGACATTGAGCAACTCGTTGCCAAACTCTATCTGGCCGAACGGGACTTCGAACGGACAAGCCAACTGATCACCAGATCGAACATCAGTGTCTCGGAACACGACTCAGCACGTGCCTCTCTCGCAGCAGCCAAAGCGGCCCTTGCGGTTGGGAAAGCAACATTCACCCAAACGAAGGCCGCCATCGACGACGCCAAAGCCAATGAAGCGAGAATGCGTGCGGCCGTCAGCGACGCGAAGGTGGCATTGGAAACGGCCGAAATCAACTTGGGATACTGCACCATCGCATCACCCGTCGACGGATCGATCATCGACCGCCGCGTGAATGTCGGCCAGACCGTGGTTGCCAGCCTGAATGCCCCAAGTCTGTTCCTGATCGCGAAGGATCTGCAGAAAGTCCAGGTCTGGACGTCGGTCAACGAAGCCGACATCGGGAAGGTTCAAAAAGGACAGAAGGTCAATTTTCGTGTCGATGCCTATCCGAATCGCGTCTTCGAGGGGAAAGTGGCTCAGATTCGCTTGAACGCCATGATGACTCAGAATGTTGTCACGTACACGGTCGTGGTTACGGCCGACAACTCCGATGGACTTCTGCCGTACCTGACAGCGAACGTCGAAATTGAAGTGGATCGCCGCCAAGGAGTGTTAACGGTTCCCAACGGGGCCCTGCGCTGGCAGCCGGAAACCGATCAGATTCTGCCCGAGTATCGCGACTCCATCCACTCGTCGGACGAGCCACATCCAGGATCCGCCGACACGGGCAACGCACGGACGATCTGGGTCGCTGACGGTGGATCTGTCCGGCCTGTCAAAGTGACGACTGGCATCTCGGACGGATCACGGACAGAAATCCACGGCGATAGCGTGTCAAAAGAGACGCGGGTGGTGGTCGGAATCGATCGTGCCGAGGCGGGCACGCGGTCGGGCAATCCCTTCATCCCGCAAATCCCCGGCAAGAAAAAGAAGTCCTAAAGAGTAGCTCCGCGTAAATACGTCCGCTGGAAAGTGAATGATCATGACCGCATTAATCGAGCTGGACGAGATCACCAAGACATATCAGATGGGACAGGTGTCGGTGCCGGTTTTACGCGGGATTTCGCTGACGATCGACCGCGGAGAAATGGTGGCTCTGATGGGAACATCGGGGTCAGGCAAGAGCACATTGATGAACATCGTCGGTTGCCTCGACCGCCCCACGTCGGGTCTCTATCGCCTGGAAGACCAGATCGTGTCGCAGATGAGTCGGCGTGAGTTGGCGGCCATCCGCAACTGGAAGATCGGCTTTTGCTTTCAACAGTTCAACCTGCTTCGCCGGACTCAGGCGATCGATAATGTGCTGATGCCGCTCGCGTATTCCAAGACGGAACTGTCGAATCGCGAGTGTCGTGAACGAGCGGAATACCTGCTCACTCGCGTTGGCCTGGCAGACCGAATGGATCATGAGCCGACGCAGCTTTCCGGTGGTCAGCAACAGCGAGTCGCGATCGCACGGGCTCTTGTGAATCAGCCAGAACTATTGCTGGCGGACGAACCGACGGGAGCACTGGATTCGCGTACGGCAGCTGAGATTCTTGAATTGTTTCAGAAGCTCAATGAAGAAGAAAAAATCACGATCGTCCTGGTGACACACGATGCAGGAGTTGCATCGAGCGCCAAACGCACAGTCCGAATTCGCGACGGCCTGATCGACTCTGGCACGACAGCGACTCCTGTTTTCGCAGCGGCGCATTAGATCTGGAGAGAAGGACAATGAAGAAACTACAACGTAGCATTCAAATGGCCGTTCACGCGCTGCGCAGCAATATCCTGCGATCAAGCCTGACCACTCTCGGTATCGTGATCGGCATCGCCGCAGTGATCTCGATGATGGAGATCGGGCAAGGTTCATCGGCGACATTGCAGCAGAACATCAAAAGCATGGGGGCCGACAACTTGATGGTCCTGCCCGGCACGGCATCGAGCGGCGGCGTCAGCATGGGGACGGGAAGCGTTAGAACACTGACACCGGATGACGTCGAGGCGATCGCACACGAATGTCCGGCAGTGAAATGTGCCGCGCCGATCGTCGAATCGCGAGCTCAGATCGTCTATGGAAATCGAAACTGGGTTCCTATGGAAATATTTGGGACGACACCGATTTATCTGACGATTCGCGAATGGCAGACGCTGCATCAGGGAGAACCGTTCACGGATCTCGACGTTCGGAACAGCAATCGAGTTTGCGTCATTGGCCAGACAGTGGCAAAAGAACTGTTCGAGGATGAGTCCCCTATCGGAGAGATCATTCGAGTTCAGAACGTTCCCCTGAAAGTCATCGGTGTTCTTTCGCGAAAAGGGGCCAACATGGTGGGGATGGATCAAGACGACACGATCCTGATCCCCTGGACAACGGTCAAATATCGGATCAGTGGTTCATCAATGTCCAAGGAAAACCAGAGCGGAGGTGGCAACACGACCTCACTGAACACGCTCAGCGATCTCTATCCCCGGACCAGCAACGAACTTTATCCGGAACGTTCCGCGACACAGTCACAGGACTCGCCGCAGCCAACTCGATTCACGAACATCGACCAGATTGCGCTGCGAGCCAGTTCCACTCCAGAAATACCGGATGCAATTAAGCAGGTGACGTCATTGCTTCGCGAACGTCATCGGATTCGAGGCGAACAGGCGGACGACTTCAACGTGCGCGACATGACCGAAATGACCAAGATGTTCAGCGGGACGACCATGCTGATGACCCGCCTGCTGTTGTTCGTGGCAATGATTTCGCTCATGGTGGGTGGTGTCGGAATCATGAACATCATGATGGTCTCCGTCACCGAACGGACCAAAGAGATTGGACTGCGCATGGCGGTCGGTGCCAACGATTGGGACATCCTGCAGCAGTTCCTGATCGAAGCCATCGTTCTTTGTCTGTTGGGAGGAACCATGGGAATCCTCTTCGGTCGAACCATCTCGATCCTCGTGGGAGCCCTCTTGGGTTGGCCGATCTCCGCATCGATCGAAGCGATCGTCGCAGCGGTTGTGGTCTCGGCCTCAGTCGGAATCGGTTTCGGATTCTATCCGGCCTGGAAAGCATCACGACTGGATCCAATCGATGCCCTGCGCTATGAGTAGCATTCGTCGACGGCGGATGGTCGCAGGCCCAAGTAGATAACACTCAAGCGTTGGTCGTGATCGAGGTTGCCGCTGAACTGTAGGTTAGGCACGAATAAGGTGTGCCTGATCGTGGCCGCTGGCAAGTCGTGCGAGCAGCGGAGACAGGCTGAGAGAAAGCACAAACAGGATCGTGCCTCACCGCCGAGAGGCAACTACACAAGCTCCATTGCACCTGCCGTTTTTGGTGATATCGCCGCAATGATTCCAGCTCGAATTGAGAACCTACGCACGTCGGAATGTGTGTGATGCAGGCAACGCTTTCGCCGAAATGGTAGTATCTCGGATCCGTTACTCACCCACACGAACTGGAATCTGAATTGCCTCTCTTCGGTTCTCACCTCTCCATTGCAGGCGGCTACTACAAAGCTGCCGACAAGGCTGCGTCTCTGGACATGGACACTGTTCAGATCTTCACCAAGAACAACAACCAGTGGCAGGGGAAGCCTCTGTCGGATGAGGACATCAAGCTATTTCGTGAGGCTGTCGAGCGGGCCGGGTTGCGGCGGCCGTGTGCTCATAATAGCTATCTGATCAACCTGGCCAGTCCCGATGACACGCTGTGGCAGAAGTCTCTGGAGGCGCTGGTTGTCGAGTTGCAACGCGCCGAAGCAATGGGCCTCGATGGTGTCGTGATGCATCCTGGCAGCTTTGTCACCTCGTCAGAGGAGGAAGGGTTAGCGCGAATTGCGGAGGCGATCGATCTAGTTCACAAACAGACCAAAGGCTTTCAGTGTCAGCTATGGCTCGAAACGACGGCTGGGCAAGGATCGAATCTAGGGCATCGATTTGAGCACATTGGGATGCTGCTGAGCACCATTCGGAACCCGGAACGAGTCGGCGTCTGCGTCGATTCGTGTCACATCTTTGCGGCGGGCTATCCGCTGCAGACGCCGGACGAATACGCGGCGACGATGGCCGAGTTCGATCAGCACATCGGCGTCAATCGCATCCGCGCCTGGCACTTGAACGACAGCAAGAAGCCGCTCGGTAGCCGTGTTGATCGGCACGAACATATCGGCGAAGGGTTCCTGGGAATGGAGCCGTTTCGTCACATCTTGAACGATCCCCGCTTCGTAGACATTCCGATGTATCTGGAGACGGAAAAAGGGGAACGTGACGGAGAGGAACTGGATGCAATCAATTTGCGGACCTTGAAAAGTTTGATGGCCGCGTCCCCTACCGGTTCACGCCGAAAGAAGAGTACTTGAACTCGGCTCCACGCCGCCGTGCGCGGAAAGAGGAGTGGGGATCAGCGCATCGCGGTTACTGCAAAGACATGACTTCCCCATGCGGGAAGATCAACATACAACCCGTTCGTCGCAAGGTCGCCGCTGTCCCGGTCATAAGATTGTGTGGCGATGAGTTCCTGCAAACGTACATTTCCCATCAGATTGGCGAATGGCAGTGGAACGCGCGTCTGACTTTGATGATCTGAGTAGTTCACGACGACAATTAGACGTTCTGACGCAGATCGCTCCCAGGCGAAGGCGATGAAGCAGTCGTGCGTCCCGTTTCCGTCCCACGCTGGGCGGCACTCCAGCAGCCACCACCTGCCATCGCGCACCGTCGGTAATCGGAGCACCGCCAGCAACCGCTCATAGAAGTGGACGAGATCGACGTTGATCGCTTCTTGAGGGGCGCGGACCAGATGCGGTGAGATGCGTTTTAGCCGCCCTTCGAATTGTCCTTCGTGCAGGAAACGAAGTCCTGGCGACAAGAACGTGATGATCGCGGCAGCGCGATGCTGATCGTATGGAAAGATTGCGGCGGCACGTGGTTCGTCATGATTTTCCAGGAATCGCGCCAGATGATCTTGGTACTCCAAGGCCGCATGCAGGTGTCCTTTCACGGACTGCGCATCGCCGGCATGCAGTCGATCGTACAGCCGCTTGTCGTAGCAGTAGTTGAATCCCTGCTGCTGCAGCGTCCATTCGAGATCCCAATAGACTTCAGCCATGAATACGAAGCTGGGATGCTCGCTTCGCACGCGCTGGATGGCCGCGGGCCAGAATGGCTGCGCTTCGATGCGCCAAGTCCGCTGAAACACTTCTGGCAGAACCAGCATCGCCATATCGCAACGGAGACCGTCACACTGATTGGCAATTCGTGACAGTTCGCCGGTCATCGCTTGCTGCAGTTCGGGGTTTCCGTAATTGAGCTGCACCGTGTCGGCCCAGCCGTCGAAGTAGGGATCACGACCATACGCAAAGATCTGAGCACCATCGCCCGAAAGAGCACGGAAATAGTTCTGCGGATCTCTCGCCAGGTCCTCTTCACTGCCACGAATAAGATACTCGGGATGTTCATGCACCCAGGGATGGTCAATTGCCATATGATTGCAGACAAAATCGAGCATCAAGTTCATGCCCAAACGTCGCAAGCGGCCCCGCAATCGGGCCAGGGCGACGTCACCTCCGAGATCTTGATGCACCGTATACGCCGTAATGGCAAAGCCAGAACCAGCGATATCGTCGTCGGTCAGATCCGATAGCGTTTCCTCAAAATCGTGGCGCCATTGAGGATTCGCTCGCGAGACCTCTTGTGCCGCCACGCCCGTTTGCCACACGCTGAGCAGCCAGATCCAATCGAATCCCTTGGCGGCGAGTGCTTCCAATGCTGCGGTCGGAATGTCATCCAGCGTCGCCCGTCGACCGAGCTGCTGCGATAGCTCGGTCATCCAGACTCGCGTGTTGATCTGATAGAGCGATGGGTAGCGTGGAGTTGGCGACATAGTGGCGCGATCTGCCTGAATCTGACGAGAATAAAAGAGCGAACCCTGATGCGACGCTTAGACGACCGCGTGAGTCGCCACGTCAGCCGTCACAGCAGCGCCATTGGCTGCGATGGCGTCCGCATACGATTCTTTGCCGCCAACCAGAACCTGCTCTGGTGTTACCGTGGCGAACAGATGCAGAGCTCGCGCAACAATCCCCGTCCAACCTGTCTGATGACTGGCCCCCAATCCCGCCCCGTTGTCGCCATGAAAATATTCGTAGAAGAGCAGATTGTCGCGCCAATGCGGGTCGGACTGCAGTTTCTCGGCACCGCCAAAGACGGGACGGCGGCCGTTCTCGTCTCGCAGGAACATCTGCGAGTTCCGCCGCGAGATCTCTTCGGCGATCTGATAGAGCGTCATCATCTGGCCCGATCCGGTCGGACATTCGACCTGAAAGTCATTGCCGTAATAGCTGTAGTATTGCATCAAGGCTCGCACGATCAGCGCATTGACTGGCATCCAGATCGGGCCGCGCCAGTTGCTGTTGCCACCGAACATGCCGCTGTCAGACTCGGCCGGCAGATACTCAACGCGGTATTCTTGACCGCCCACATTCACGACATAGGGATGGTCTGCATGGTAGCGCGACAAGGACCGAATCCCGTACGGGCTGAGAAACTCATTCTCATCCAGCATCTTGGCCAGTACACGTCGCAACTTGTCTTCATTCAAGATCGATGCGAGGCGACGATCGCCGTAGCCAGGCGCTCGTGAGTCGTGAATGAACGACAACAGTTCGGGTCGAGCGGTCAGGAAGTTGCGATAACGCTCGACAATTTCCGGATAGCGTTGCGCCAGGCTTGCCTCGAAGACGGTGGCCGCGCACAGCGGCAGCAGCCCCACCATCGAGCGCACCTTCAGCCGCTGCGATGTGCCGTCCGGCATCTGCAGGACGTCGTAGAAGAATCCATCGTCTTCGTCCCACATGCCCGTGTCACCGCCCGTGTGAATCATGGACGACGCGATCCACAGGAAGTGTTGCATGAACTTGATCGACATCTCGGCGTAAGCAGAATCCTCGGCCGCTAGTTCACTGGCGATTTCCAACATATTCTGACAGTACAGAGCCATCCAGGCCGTGCCGTCGGCCTGCTCGAGATGACCTCCAGTCGGCAGCGGCGCACTGCGATCGAACACGCCGATGTTATCGAGTCCCAGGAATCCCCCCTCGAAAACATTTTTCCCGTCGCGGTCTTTCCGATTCACCCACCAGGTAAAGTTGAGCAGCAACTTCTGGAAGCAACGCTCCAACCAGCGTTTGTCCCCCTT
>CBIHQO010000262.1:0-8169 GCA_966211735.1 uncultured Schlesneria sp. | reverse complement strand
GTTTATCAACGTGACTGGATTTGAGTGCAGTATGGCGCCGAAGAAGAATGTCAGTTGTTCCATGAAAACTGCGTTAATACTTCACCTTCCCTTAAGAGTGACCTGTCTATCTTTTCCGCTGAACGTTGCTCTTCCTGCGAAGATCTGCAGGCGGCGGCGGTTCAGGAGAATCTGTGATGACACCGATATTTGCGTATCTTGATCCTGGTAGCGGTAGCTTAATCCTCCAAGCTTTGGTGGGCGGTTTCAGCGGAATCGTGGTGCTGGGACGGTATCTATGGACTCAGTACGTGACGCGGAAGCCAGTTCAGACAGCGATGAAGTTGTCGTCTACCGAGATGCCCGTTCAGATGAATTGACATTTGATTCCGGATCGTTTCGCGATCGCACGGCGCGTGTCTTCTTTCATCAGGGCGAAGTCTTTCGCGCCCTTTCGATGCAGGCGTTGAACGAATGGCGCCAGGTTTCTGGCGAGCCGTACTTCCAACAGTTGCTCTCTTCGGGAAGAGTCGTTCCGACCGAGCAATTGACGGAACAACAGATCCAGCAGCTTCAATTGCCATTGAAAGCGGCTGCGATCCTTCGGCATCAACGAATCCCGTTCGTAACTTATCCATACGAATGGTCATTTTCGATGCTGCAGGATGCGGCACTGTTACATCTGGAGATTCTCTCGGAGGCGATCAAGGTCGGCACGATCTTGAAAGATTCGTCACCCTACAATGTCCAGTTTTGCGGAACGCGGCCCGTCTTCATCGATGTCGGATCGTTTGTGTCGCATGCGACCGGAGAGCCGTGGGCCGGATATCGACAGTTCTGCGAACTGATGTTGTTCCCCTTACTCTTACAAGCGTATCGCAAAATTGATGTTCAGCCGGTCTTGCGAGTGAAGCTGGATGGAATTTCGGCCGCCGAATTTCTGCGGCCGCTCGCCTGGCGTGACATGTTGCGACCCGGTGTCTTCACGCACGGTTGGCTGCAGTCTGTGCTGGAACGACAGGCCGCAACTGTCGAGACGGATACCATCGGCGCACTGAAATCAAGCGGCTTTGATCGCAGTCTGATCCAGAACAACCTCAAGCAATTGACTCGATTGATTCGACGGCTCAAATGGACTCCTGCGAACAACCAGTGGTCGAACTACCGCCATGATAAGCCCCACGTCGTCCGCGACGTTCAGGCCAAGCAGCGATTTGTGGCGGAAGTCTGTCAGGCGCGACGCCGCCGCCTCGTCTGGGACCTGGGCTGTAACGACGGACACTTCTCGCAGATTGCGGCAGCGCATGCCCATACGGTCATCGCCATGGACCAGGACCATGGCTGCGTCGAACGCCTCTATCGCAAACTGGTCGCTGACAAGACGCCCACGAACATCGTGCCACTCTGCATCGATCTGCTAAACCCTTCCCCCGCGCTGGGCTGGCGTGGGCGCGAACGGTTGCGTCTGGAAAATCGCGGCCGGCCGGAACTGGTTCTCTGCCTGGGACTGATTCATCATCTCGTGATCGCGGGCAATATCCCGTTGCCGGAAGTTGTCGACTGGCTGGCCAGCTTGCAGGCGGATGTCATCCTGGAATTTCCGAGTAAGCGTGATCCGATGGTGAAGAGCCTGCTGCGACACAAGCACGATCAGTACGACGATTACTCGCTGACGGCACTGGAAGTGGCTTTGGCAAACAACGCCTTTCAGATTCAGAATCGGATTGAATTGCCGTCGGGTAACCGGACGCTGCTATTCCTGACTCCTATTCAGTCCGCAATCGGTGGCGCATGAGTTCCCAGGTAGCATCTGCTGCCGCTGTACCAAAGCGACCAGGGTGGGAACGGCCGCTGCACATCGGTGTGCTGTGCGCCTTCGCTTTCAGCGAACCCCTGTTTGCGGCGTTGACCCAGCAATTTGTCTATCTGCACGATCTGCAGGCGGGATGGTCCGAAATTGGATCCGTCTTGCTGCTGCTGCTGGTCGTGGTCCCATTAATCTGGGTATTGCTGGATCAACTTGCCATCCTCTGCGCGGCTCGTTTTGGCGGTCATGGTCAGGACGCGGTCTTCACGTTGCTGCTCATTCTGGTCTGGCTGTCGCTGATGCGTCCCTTTATGAGATTTGACTATCTCGAAGTGCGCGCGCTCATCTTCCTGGTCAGCTTCCCGATCGCCTTGGCGGGTGCCGTACTATCGACTTTACTTTACAGGCGCATGTCATGGGTCCGTCGCTGGTTGTCAATTGCTGCCGTGGGAATGATCTGTTTCCCCGGAATGTTTGTCTGGCAATTCGCGAGCCTGCGAAAGGCCGAAGCCCATCCCACCTCAGTCGCGATCGCCAATGCCGTTCCGGTCGTCATGATTGTGTTCGACGAATTCAGCGGGACGACGCTGATGAATCGCGATCTGCAGATTGATTCGCAACGATTCCCGCAATTTGCACGCTTGGCGGAAATATCGACGTGGTATCGACAGGCGTCGACCGTCCACACGCGCACCGATATCGCGGTTCCAGCGTTGCTGTCAGGGCAATTTCCAGTTGCCGCTCGTCCCCCTTTAGACGGAGAGTATCCTGGAAACCTGTTTCGAGTGATTCACGGCACTCAAGCCTACGACATGACGGCCTACGAGCCGGTGACGCGTTTATGTCCGCCGGAACTGATGCATCGCGAAGTGACCCGACGAACTCGACTGGATAAACTCCGGCTGATCATGTCGACCCTGATCGCCGTCTATCCGCGACTAATTCTCCCCAACGACACTCCGCTCGATTTCCCCCCCATTTCAAAACTTTGGTTCGGCCTGCCTGAAAAAGCCGATCAAAAATCGACGTTTGCAACGGGCCTGCATCGTCCGAATCCATTTGTCGAACGGCGTGAGCAGTTGGAATCTTTTTTAAAGAGTATGCAAACAGCCTCGGAAAAGCCGAAATTCTGTTTCCTGCATGTGGAAGTCCCTCATCTCCCCTGGTGCTTTCTTCCCTCGGGCCATGTCTATAACTTCGACGAGCTGAATTCATTTCAACCCCCTGGGGGCGAGGGTGAGATAGGGGAATCATGGATCAACGACACGGGGCTCATCGCCAGGAATGAACACCGGTATCTCCAACAACTCGGATTCGCAGATCGTTTTCTGGGTCAAGTGTTGGATCTGTTGCAAGAGATCGACTTGCTCGATCATTGCCTGCTGCTCGTCACAGCGGACCATGGGGTTTCGTATCGACCTGGTCACTCGCGACGAGTCCCCGATGCGACGAATCTCGCGGATCTGCTCAGCATTCCACTGTTTGTCAAAATGCCGGATCAAACGAGCGGTCTCATCTCAGATGACAACGTCGAATCCGTCGACATTTTGCCAACAATCGCAGACGTGCTGGGGATAGAACTTTCTCACCCCGTCGACGGAACATCCATCTCGCAAGCAACTCGCCGCCCGCGCAAGACGCTGTATTACGACCACACCATGACGGCCGTCGAACCGGCAATTCCTCAATTGAAAGCCGCAGTCAACCGACATCGCGATCTTTTCGAAGGAATCCCATTCGATCAGCCTCCGTTGTTGTCAGTCACTCATCCGGAATGGCGTGGAAGACCCACCACGGAATTTGTCGTCGAAGAACGGCACGTTGCGAGCTTGCACATTATGCCTGCGGCCCGCAATTCGACCGAATTGGGCCCACATTTTGTGCCGTGCCTGGTTGCGGGAAGTCTCAATACTCGTGACTTCCAAGATCCCGTCGATCTTATCATCGCCGTGAACGGAATCATTCGAGACTCGGGTCTGACGTTCGTCAGAGAACGCGGATTTCATAGCTTCGAATTCCTGCTGCCAGAATCAGCCATCGACGCGACCCCGAGTCAGATTGAGCTCTTTCATGTCGCCCAGTCCGCCGAGAAACCGGTGCGACTGCAGCGACTGCATCAATGGACCGTGAACGAATCGAATTGAAATTGTACCCACACAAGATTCTGCCCACTGAACGCGTGAAGATCGGATGCCACGGGTGCCACGGATTTGGAGTCCTCGACACAGCCGTGCTCGATCAAAACTCAAGATGATAACATGCCTTTTCTGCTCGGAATCAATGACAGAACATCTGGTTCAGCGGAGAGAAGACACGGCGTTGTCGAAGACTCCAAAACCGTGGCACCCGATCTTCATTCATTAGCGCGCGATCACTCAATTGTGATGGACATCACGATCTCGTCGGTTTCCACCAGCGGCGCAGCACCAGCGCGACGATCAATGGGATGGCTCCCGAAGCCACGATCGCGATGGGGAATGAATTCGAATCGCGAAACCACGTACCGCAGGCCGAGTATGTCAGCGCCAGCAGTCCATTGCTGATGAACATCGGCCCCAGGAATCGGCTCCATTCCAGGCGACCGGCCCCCAGCATCAAGATGCAGGCTTCGGCCAGGATCGGCAGGGCTCGCGTGAGATAGATCGCAGCGGGTCCGCGACGGCGAGCATAGTCGCCCATCCTGACAACATCGTCCGCGTCACTGAACCACCGGGCGAGCGGTTCACCAAACCTCCGCGCCAGCCAGAAGCCACCCACCGCCCCCACAGACAATCCGGCCCAGGCGACGAGCGTCCCCCAGACGATCCCGAGTACCCCGCCAGCGTAGGTAATAACGGCACTCGACGGAACAGGCAGAAACATGTCCGCCGCCAGCAATCCGATGACCCACGCAGAGACCACACCTGGCGACCGCGGTTGTCGCAGTGCATCCAGCAAACTCTGTTCGAACGAGTCGCCCAGCCAAACAAAGGGAATGATCGGAATCGCAAAGAGCAGTACCAGGAACGCAGCAGCTTTCAGAGCGGGTTTCATACCTCGGATAGTGGCCTGATTCAAATCGCCGTTCAAGCGACAAGCGCCTTGGACTCTGGGGCTTCCGTCAATTCTGCGACTCAAGAAGTGCGACGAAGTAATCTCGATCGATTCGTAATAACGCAACCGGCCCCGGCCGCCGGCCAGACACCCGAGAACTGTCATTCTCGATACGTTTTACCAGCAGTTGGATCAATCCTGACTGCCGCGACCGGGATTCGGTTCGCGAACGCTTCGCGCCAACCCATGCGTTCAGGTAGTCTACGCAGCAGATCGCACGCCCTCGATCGTTTTTGGAGTTCATCCCGGGGATGAACTCGCCAAACGAGATTCAGATAACAGTTTCGATTTGTGTTTCAGGAGTTCGACAAATGCCTTTGGTTCCGCTTCGATCCGTTCTCGACCATGCCGCCGAAAACAACTAC
Source organism: uncultured Schlesneria sp. (assembly GCA_966211735.1). Classification (GTDB taxonomy): domain Bacteria; phylum Planctomycetota; class Planctomycetia; order Planctomycetales; family Planctomycetaceae; genus Schlesneria. The sequence goes on along the minus strand of CBIHQO010000262.1, from coordinate 2,925 downwards.
GGCGTGGCTGCTTTCAACGTCAACAATATGGAGCAGATCCAGGCGATCATGGAAGCCGCCAAGGAAACCGATTCTCCTGTCATCGTCCAGGCCTCACGCGGTGCCCGCAGCTATTCGCAAGACAACTACCTGCGACACCTGATGCTGGCTGCTGCGGAACTGTATCCCGAAATTCCGATCGTCATGCACCAGGACCACGGCAACAGCCCTGAAACCTGCTTCAGCGCTATCAAGTACGGTTTCACATCGGTCATGATGGACGGTTCGCTGATGGAAGACGCCAAAACGCCGGCGTCGTTCGACTACAACGTGAAGGTGACCGCCGAAGTCGTCAAGGCCGCTCACGCTAAGGGTGTCTCGGTCGAAGGCGAAATCGGCTGCCTCGGTTCGATTGATCACGCTCCGGCGAAGGATCACGGTCCAGTCGATGCTGAACTTGCCGGTGAGCCAGGTGAACGACACAGCCACGACGCCGACCTCGAACAAGAACCGGAACCCGAAGGGGCGATGTCGCACCTGACCGATCCCGACGAAGCCGAACGATTCGTCGCCGCCACTGGCGTTGACGCTCTCGCCGTCGCCATCGGAACCAGCCACGGCGCCTACAAGTTCAAGAAGAAGCCCACCGGCGAAGTGCTGAAGATGTCGCTGATCGAAGAAATTCACCGACGCCTGCCAAACACGCACCTCGTCATGCACGGCAGTTCGTCAGTTCCAGAAGAACTGCAGGAAATCATCCGCAAGTTCGGCGGTAAGATGGGCGAGACCTACGGCGTGCCCGTCGAAGAAATTCAACGCGGGATCAAGCACGGCGTCCGCAAGATCAACGTCGACACCGATTGCCGCATGGCCATGACCGGAGCGATCCGTAAGGTCTTCGCCGAAACGCCAGACAAGTTCGACCCACGCGAATACCTGAAGCCAGCCCGCGAAGCGATGAAGAAGATCTGCCTCGCTCGCATGATCTCCTTCGGCCAGGCCGGCAACGCCAGCAAGCTGATGGCCTCGGGCCGCTTGAAGTAACGCGCGGACCCTACTTTGAATTTGAATCTTCGACCGGCAGCGTGGTGTTTGCACCATGCTGCCGGTCGTGTTATTTAGAAGTCGCCAGATGTGATGTTCTTCGATTACCCAGGAGGTCCGAGATGTTGCACCGTGTTATTTCCGGCATGATGGCCTGTGCGTTGTTAGCGACGATGAGTGATCGCAGTAGTGCAGAGGACCCATCCGTGAAGCTGAAAAAGGGCGACCGGATCGTCTTCCTGGGTGACTCGATCACGCAAGGTGGCGACAGCCATGACAAAGGCTACGTCCGCGTCATTCGTAAGACGTTGACGGACAAGCACGGCGACCTGGGAATCGAAGTCATCGGCGCCGGCATCAGCGGTAACAAAGTACCCGACCTGCAGCGCCGTCTGCAAAAGGATGTGCTCGATCGCAAGCCGACAATCGTCGTGATCTACATCGGCATCAACGATGTCTGGCACGGCGAAAAAGATCCCGCTCGAGGAACCCAGCCCGACGCCTTCGCGGCCGGATTGAAGGATGTCATCGGTCAATGTCAGAAGGCAGGCGCCACCGTGGTGCTGTGTACGCCGACAGTCATTGGCGAAAAGAAGGACGGTGGCAATTCACAGGACGCCAAGCTCGATCAGTACGCAGACCTCAGCCGCGGCCTGGCCAAAGAACTGAAGCTACCTCTGTGTGATCTGCGCAAAGCGTTCCTCGATCACTTGAAGGACCACAACCCAGACAATGCCGACAAGGGCATCCTGACCTCAGACCGAGTTCACTTGAACGAAGCAGGAAACAAATTCGTCGCCGACACGATGCTGAAAGTGCTTGATCAGTAAGACAGAGACAAAATGCTTAGCCACGGATTGACCCAGACGAACACGGATAAAGGCAGATGAAGATATTGCAGAGCGAAAAGCAGATTGAGATGCTTGGAACTTCGTGAATTCTGCCGTATTTCCTTTGCCATGATCCGTGTTCATCTGGGTCAATCCGTGGCTAACTCATCTCTGCCGCATGCGGCGGATCTTGCCCCTGGATCTGACACCAGGCGTTTTCCGCGGCGCGTTGCTCGGCTTCTTTCTTGTTGGGCCCCCAAGCCGGCGCATACGCTTCGGCCGCGATGCGAACGGCGATCTTGAAGCACTTCGAGTGATCCGGCCCCTTTTCGTCGAGTAACTCGTAGCTCGGCATCGCGCGATTATTCTTCTGAGCGATCTGCTGCAGCAAGCTTTTATAATTCTTGCCGTGACTCGTCTCGACCGTCCGTTCGATCTCCGGCCCCATCGCTCTTCGAACCAGTACGCTGACCGCATCGAATCCGCCGTCGAGGTACACGCCGGCGACGAGCGACTCAAACACAGCGGCCATGATCGACAGTGGGATCAGTTCGTTATCAGCCAGTCCCTTGCCCAGTTGCAGACAGCGATCGAGTCCCAGATCCGTACTGATCTTGGCGCACGTGGTTCGGCTGACGACCACCGACTTCACTCGCGTCAGCTCGCCTTCCGTCTTCTCGGGGTATAACGAGAACAGCTGTTCGCAGACGATCGCCCCCAGGATCGCATCCCCCAGAAACTCCAGTCGCTCGTTCGATTCGAGTCGAATGCGCGCGATCGACGCATGGGTTAAACAGCGCAGCAACAAGTCTCGATCACGAAACTGGTACTGCAGCGCCTGCTCACAAATCGCGAAGGTCTCCGCCAGACGATCGACCTCCAGTTGCTCAGTCATGCTCAGCTTCCGAACTAACTGCCGCGAACGGCCGACCTGAAAATTATGAAATGTCTTACAAAATCGAGACTTGCGCTCTCTTCTATATTTCTTCCACCCTCAGGTGTCAATCCGCCACGATTTTGCGACGGGTCAGGAATTTCCAACAATGAGACGAATATTCACGTAGTTGATTCA
>CBIHQO010000261.1:0-8204 GCA_966211735.1 uncultured Schlesneria sp. | reverse complement strand
AACCCATCCAGTTTCTGGATTTGGTTGTCGTCGAGTTGCAAGTATTGCAGTTTGACCAATTTCCCCAGCGGTGCGACATCGACAATCTGATTCTTGGCGAGATCCAGGGACTGGATGTTGACGCACTCTTCCAGCGGTTTGACATCCTTGATCTTGTTGCCGGTTAATCGGACTTCCATGAGATTGCGGCATTTTTCCAGACCGGTCAGATTTTCGATCCCGCGGTTGGGTGCCTTCAAGAAATAAATCGTGGCAACATCTTCGTCCGTGATTTTCTTTGCCTTGTCCGTCTTATCAATCTGCTTCTGCTTCAGGATCTCACGGATGACCGTATCCAGATTTGCATCTGGAAATTCGACATCGCCAGCATTCACGACGGTTGCGATCGAGACAGTCAGCAACACGGCCAGATATCTTGTCCAACTCAGCATTCGTCTGTCTCCAGCAACAGAATCAAGGTGGGAACTCGTGGCACAACCGAATTCGTGCCAGGCGGGCATGATCGATCCGTGCAATGTACCCGTGGCGCGAGGGGGTTCTCAAGTCCGCATGAGCATTGAACACCCGTCACGGCAGGACTTTCCGCAGAGCCAGTTTCCGACCGAGTTCACGATTTGGCGATTGGTTCGCTACAATCGCAGCAGAATTCGCCGTGACTTTGGCAAACCTCGGAGGTCGTGATGACTTTCAGAATTCGAATGTCTTGCTGGGTGCGGCACGTAATGACAGGCCTGCTTCTGGCGGTGATTCTGGCAGGAACCACTGCTCAAGCCGACGATTTGGGGGCCGATCTCAACGCACCCGCGATTTCCAGGCTGATTGAGCAATTGGGTTCGGCGTTCTTCGAAGAGCGCGAGGCGGCTGCCAAGGAACTCCGACGCCTCGGCAAGCAGGCGATGCCTTTGCTGCAAGAAGCTCGGACTCACAAATCGGCGGAGATTCGCTCGCGAGCGGCTGCGTTATTGCGACAACAGGCACTGACTTTGGGAGAGGCCATTCAAGCGTTCGCCAAGCAGCGCGATGAGGATCTCAACCTGGAAGTGGGCATGTGGTTGATCGCCCGGATCCTGAATCCCGATGTCCAGCAAGCGACTTTAACCCGCCAACTCGATCAATTAGCCGCTGCAGTGCGTAAGAAGCTGGGGAATGTCGAACCTAAATCAGTTGCACCTGATCGCATGGTGACTGTCTTGCGCGAAGTCCTGTTCGATCAAGAGAAGTTTGGTGGCAACTTCGACGATTATCAGAACCCGGCTAATAGTTCGCTGGAGAAGGTGTTGGAGACGAAGCAGGGTCTTCCGATTCTAGTTTCGCATGTGGTCATTGCTGTTGGACGACGATTGGATCTGCCAATTGTCGGTGTCCCGACTGCAGGTCGATACATTGTGAAGTACGACGGCAAACGAGCGGCACCAGGCTTGCCCACTCAGGACATTTATCTCGATCCCTTCAACAATGGAAAAGTTCTGACCCGTCTCGATCGAATGGAGTTGTTTCCCGATCACGATCCCGACCGAATGGTTGACCCTCAATCGGCGCGTCGCGATCTCATCCGGATGTTGAACAACCTGGAATCCCACCTGTTTAACCGCGACGAGATCACGAAGGCCTATCAAGCGGTTGAGTTTCGCGTCGCCCTCGAGCAGGCAGAGAAAGCGCCAGAATGACCACTCGCAAGGAGTGACGCAGGGCTTGCATCGATCGAGAAAACTGTCAGTATCTGCGGCGAATGAACCTGACCCATTTTTCGAAGCAGCATGACCGTCTCTCCTGGTAATCCGCTTGACGATTGTTTAGCCGCCGTCCGACGACGTTGGACAGCCACGCCGCAGGTCGGAATCGTGCTTGGAACCGGTTTGGGGGGCTTCGTCAATCAAATTCAGATCGAGGCGGCCTTTGAACGTGAGGATCTACCTCGTTTTCCTGCCGCCACAGCAATGAGCCATCGCGGGCGGCTGATCTGCGGACGTGTCGGTGAATTGCCAGTTGTCGCGATGGAAGGACGCTTCCACGTGTACGAAGGGTACTCAATCGACTTGATAACCTTGCCAATTCGCTTGATGCGCGCCTTGGGAATCGAGTTGCTGATCCTGACTAATGCCAGCGGCGGGCTGAACCCCGAGTTTGCAGCGGGCGACATCGTCATGTTGACCGACCACATGAACTTCATGGGGATCAACCCCTTAGTTGGTCCGAATGACGATCGTTTCGGTCCCCGCTTTCCCGACATCTCCGAAACGTATTCGCAGCACTGGCGAAATGTCGCGGCCGGCGTGGCAAGCGACAGGGGGATCCTGCTGAGGCAGGGAATCTACGTTGGCGTGACCGGCCCGAACTATGAAACGAAGGCGGAGATTCGTTTTTTTCGCATGGCCGGTGCGGACGTGATCGGGATGTCGACCGTCCCTGAAGCACTGATTGCAGCGCATGCGAGTCTGCCAGTCCTGGGGTTTTCGGTGGTCACGAATGAATGTCTGGCCCCGAACACGGCTCCGGTCCGTGGTGAGGATGTCGTTGCTGTGGCCAATACGGCGGCGGATCGCCTGCAACAACTGCTGTTGGGAATTCTGGAGCAGTTTCCGATGCGCCGGCCGTAGATCACGCTGCCGGCCAGCGTGGTGACTCAAGATTTATGTAGTGGCTCTGGCAGTAGTTAAGCGGGCCACGCGAGTCTCCGGATAGGCCCTCGGCCCATTTGATGACAAGTCGGACATTGCTTGAACCGATCCGTGATTGTTTGTGTCCACGGACATTGACGAATTCCCGAAGCAGCAGACATACTACTGCGACGAACCGCCCGGCCAACGCCGATGCGGCGGTGTTTTGTTCATTTGAATGAGGAAAGTCGACGCATGACGCAGCGGATTTGGAATTTTTCGGCTGGACCGGCTGTCCTGCCCGAGTCTGTACTGGAAGAAGCACGCAACAATCTGCTGTCGCTGGGAAACACCGGCATCGGGATCCTTGAGCATTCGCACCGAGGCAAAGCATTCATCGCCGTCTACGAAGAAACTGTCGCGCTTTGTCGTGAAATCGGTGGTATTCCCAACGACTACGATTTGCTGTTCCTGCAAGGTGGCGCTTCAACTCAGTTCTTCATGCTGCCAATGAACCTGCTTTCCAAAGACCAGACGGCCGACTACCTGGTGACAGGGGCCTGGTCCGAGAAGGCGCTGGAAGAAGCGAATCGATATGGGAAGACGCACGTCGCCTGTTCCAGTGAAGACAAAAACTTCTCGTACATTCCCAAGACGTGCAGCTTCAGCGAGAAGCCGACGTATGCGCATTACACGTCCAATAACACGATCTTCGGTACTCAATGGAGCGGCATGCCCCCCGTTCCTGCCAGTATCGATCTGATCTGTGACGCCAGCAGCGACATCTTTTCCCGCCCCATCGACATCGCGAAGCATGGTGTGGTGTACGCGGGTGCCCAGAAGAACCTCGGTCCGTCCGGCGTGACACTGGTGATTATGCGCAAGGATCTTGTGGAGCGAAGTTCCAAAGACCTGCCGACGATGCTGCAGTATCGGACGCACGCCAAGAACGATTCGATGTACAATACCCCGCCCACATTCGCCATCTACCTGGTCGGCCTGGTGCTGAAGTGGATCAAGCAGAAAGGTGGCCTGGAAGTCATGGGCGAATTGAATCGCCGCAAAGCCGGGAAGTTGTATTCATATCTCGATCAAAGCAAACTGTTCAAGGGAACAGCCGCGGTCGACAGCCGATCGCAAATGAATGTGACCTTTGTCACTGGCAATGCAGATGTCGACTCCAAGTTCTGCTCGGCCGCGACGAAAGCGGGCTTCGACGGACTGAAGGGGCATCGCAGCGTCGGCGGGATGCGGGCCAGTATTTACAACGCCTTCCCTGAAGCAGGCGTCGATGCCTTGATCGACTTCATGCGGAAATTCGAAGCCGAAAATCCCGCCTGATGCCTTAAGCTGAAGATCTGAGCGACCAAATGAACTCCAACGACGTTGCCGCCATCGACGCCGCCCGCGCCGATGTCGGCATCGTCTGTTCTCTACCGATTGAGATTGCGGAGTTCCTGGGCCGCTGTAAGCGATTGAAAACTTACAGTGGTGGCCAATTCAAGTTTGTGGGCGGTCTGTGCGGCAATATCAGAATCGCCATCGTCGAAGCGGGAATGGGACCGGCACGAGCCACTCGTGCTACCCACGCGTTGCTCGACGCTCATCAGCCGCGCTGGATCGTGTCGACGGGTTTTGCCGGCGCGTTGAATACCGATTTGAAGCTCGGCCACATTGTCGTGGCGAATGAAATTGTCGGCCTGAACAGTGAACCGCTACAGATTGATCTCGGGATGGCTTCAGATCCGGCGAGCGGCCTGCATGTGGGCAGGACATTGACCGTCGACAAGATGATTCGCACGATCGAGGAAAAGCGTGCCTTGGCTGAGCAAACCGGGGCGATTGCCGTCGACATGGAGACCTTGGCAGTGGCCACGGTGTGCCGTCAGACTAAAACTCGGTTCATGGCGGTGCGAGCGATCAGTGACGATCTGTCAGCCGATTTGCCGCCGGAAATCTTGAGTCTGGTGGGTGACACCGGAGCAATCCGATTTGGTGCGGTGATCGGTTCGCTCTGGAAGCGGCCTTCGAGTATCAAAGATATGTGGCGGATGCGAGAACATGCGATGGATGCCTCGGAAAAGTTGGCCAGCTTTCTGGTGGGAACAGTAACTCAGTTACACAGCGCAGCGACTTGAGAGATTCAAGCATGTCACTTCTACCTTCCTGGTCGACGGTCAAGATTCCGATCATCGGAATGCTGCACTCGCCGCCGCTGCCTGGATCGGCAGGCTATCGCGGCGATTTTGACTCGATCCGCCGGTTTGTCCTGCGTGATGCCGAGTTGCTGCGCGATGGCGGTGTCGATGGATTAATGCTGGAGAATTTCGGTGACACACCGTTCTATCCTGACCGAGTCCCCGCCATTACCGTCGCAGCGATGACTGAGTTGGCCGCAGCCGTTCGGCGGCATGTTGCGATTCCGCTCGGAATCAATGTGCTACGCAATGATGGCCGTAGCGCCCTGGCTATTGCCGCTGTGTGCGGAGCTGAATTCATTCGGGTCAATGTTCTGTGCGGCGCTCGCGTCACGGATCAAGGCCTGCTGCAGGGGATTGCACACGACTTGCTGCGCGAACGGACGACACTAGGCTGTCAGCACATTCGAATTCTGGCGGATGTCGACGTGAAGCACTCTGCGGCGTTGGCAGTGCGGCCCATCGACGTAGAGACGAAAGATCTTGTGGAACGCGGGCACGCGGATGCGGTCATCGTATCCGGACAGGCCACAGGGGATCCCACGGATGTCTCCACTCTGGCTGCCGTGCGTCGTGCGACAACTGCCCCGATCTTCGTGGGAAGTGGTGTGGCAGCCAATAATGTCGCCAACTTGATCCAATCCGGTGCCAGTGGGTTGATCGTCGGCAGTTCTCTGAAGCGGGACGGCGGCATTGCGAACCCGATCGATCTCGATCGGGTTCAACAACTCGTTAAGGCTGTCCATGCCTGCGAGCGGCCCGCTGAACCTTTACTCTCCGCTCCTGTCTAGCCTGTACTGTCTGATGCCGGCGACTGGTTCCCGGCTGAAACTGGCTTCATGCGATGGGAATTGGTAGGTTATTAGCTCGCAAAATTGATGATTCCGGCTGGATGAATAAGGTGTTTTTGATCGATGCTTGAGATTAACGGCCCCGACTTTTCGAAGTCTGATCTGATTCCCGTGATCGCACAAGACGTCACGTCCGGTGATGTGTTGATGCTCGCGTACATGAACGCCGAAGCCTACGCCGAAACTCTACGGACAGGCCGGGTTTGTTACTACAGTCGAAGCCGACAGAAGTTGTGGCGCAAGGGCGAAGAAAGCGGCAACGTCCAGGAATTGAAAGCATTATTCTATGATTGCGATGCCGACACGTTGCTCGTGAAGGTGAATCAAATCGGCGGTGCCGCCTGCCATGAAGGTTTCAAGAGCTGCTTCTTCCGTCAGATCGACCCTCAAACAGGAGTGGTCAGTGTCATCGGCGAACGGGTCTTCGACCCCAAGTTAGTCTATAAAAAGTAGGTCTCAGCGATTTCGCAACAGACCAGGACGCAAGTCCGTTTCTCGTTCCAAGCCTCGGCTGCCCACAACAATCCACGACTGAGTCACCATGTCCGACAAGCTAATCAAACTGGGAATCCCTGCTGGCAGCCTGCAGGACGCAACCGCCGAACTGTTCAAGAAGGCGGGATACACGATCAAGTTTTCGTCCCGATCTTACTACCCCGAGATCGACGACCCTGAAATCGAATGCATGCTGATCCGCGCCCAGGAAATGGCTCGCTACGTCGAGCAAGGGGTGCTGGATGCCGGGATTACTGGTTACGACTGGATCCTGGAGAACAACGCGCAGGTTCACGAAGTCTGCGAGTTGATGTTTTCGAAGGTCAGCCGCCGTCCAGTACGATGGGTTCTTTGTGTTCCCAACGATTCACCGGTGCAATCGGTGAAAGACCTACAGGGCAAGCGAATCGCCACGGAAGTCGTCGGCCTGACGCGGCAATATCTCGCCAAACATGGCGTCGAAGCGAACGTCGAGTTCTCGTGGGGTGCCACGGAAGTGAAGCCGCCCAAGCTGGCCGACGCAATTGTTGAAGTCACCGAAACTGGCAGTTCGCTACGCGCGAACAACCTGCGAATCGTCGATGAAATTCTGCAAAGCACGACTCGGCTCATCTCCAATAAGGAGGCATGGCAAGTCGCAGCCAAACGAGAAAAACTGGAAAACATCTCACTGATGTTGAAGTCGTGCCTGGCGGCCGAAGGCAAAGTCGGCCTGCTGATGAACGTCCGCCGCGTCGACCTCGCTGCGATCCTGCAGGAACTTCCCGCCTTGCAGAAACCGACAGTGGCTTCGCTGTCTGATCCCGACTGGGTGGACGTCAACACGATCGTCGATGAATCTTACGTCCGCATGATCGTCCCACGACTGAAAGCGGCTGGGGCGACGGGGATCGTTGAGTATCCGATCAACAAGATCATCGACTAAGGGGTAAGAGTCTCCCCTTCACAATGAGAGTTGTTGGGGACCTGCGATGCTTCTCGGTTTCATTTCAGCAGAAGCCAAGCGCGAGCTGCAGATAAATCTGCTGTTCGCGCTTGCCACCTGGTTCTTGTCGCTCGGTGCCTGCATAGGACTTATTCGTGCCTATGCACCACGTCAAGAACGCTTCGGCGCCTGTGTGGCAGCGATCATCATCTGGATCGTCTTCCCGTGGTTGGCACTTGCGTTTGGCGGCGTAGCTTTCTGAACGGCTGGTGCCGCCAGTGCCAACTATTCCCACTCAATCGTGCTTGGCGGTTTCGAGCTGATGTCGTAGACGACGCGATTGACGCCGCGAACTTCGTTAATGATTCTGGTTGAAATGCGTCCCAGAACCTCATACGGCATGGGGTACCAGTCCGCTGTCATAAAGTCATCTGTCTGGACCGCTCGGACAGCGATCACTTCTTCGTAGGTCCGACCGTCACCCATGACGCCGACCGACTGTACTGGTAGCAACACTGCAAATGCCTGCTGGATCTTGCGGTAAAGGCCAGCGGTTCGCAGTTCTTCCAGGACGATGGCGTCGGCCTCGCGAAGCTTCGTCAGTCGTTCAGCCGTGAGCGGTCCGAGGCAGCGAACCCCCAAGCCGGGGCCTGGGAATGGATGCCGCCAGACAAGCTCCTCAGTCAGCCCCAATTCGAGCCCCATGCGACGGACCTCGTCTTTGAAGAGATCTCGCAATGGCTCGATCAGTTCGAAACCAAGTTCTTCCGGCAGGCCACCGACATTGTGGTGAGCCTTGATCGTGGCTGCAGGACCATCCGCGTTGGCACCCGATTCGATCACGTCAGGGTACAGCGTCCCTTGAGCCAGGAAGTGAGCATCTTGAATCGATTCGGCTTCCTTGCGGAAGACTTCGATGAAGACGCGGCCAATGATTTTTCGCTTCTGCTGTGGATCGGTAACTCCATCAAGTTCCGACAGGAATCGCTCGCTGGCATCCACGACGTGCAGATCCGTCTTAAAATGGTTCTGAAACCGATCTCGCACCTTTTCGGCTTCGCCCTTACGAAGTAGGCCGTTGTCGACGAAGATGCACGACAACTGCGATCCGATCGCCTTGTACAGGATCGCCGCCACG
>CBIHQO010000260.1:0-8214 GCA_966211735.1 uncultured Schlesneria sp. | reverse complement strand
AAGCTTGCGGTCAAGATTCATTCTTCGGTCTCCCGCCTTGAGACTACTGCGTCAGCCAGATGGCCAGGTATCTAATGTTGCCGATGCGTCACACATCTTAACGACCTGAACTAGGCCAGTAGAACGGTGGCAACCGAAGTATCTCATGAAGTCTTCACAACTACGGACTTCTCTGTGCGAGCGGGATTTGCTATTATTTTGGCCCGCCTGTCCGGTGAATCCCGGCATGCCCAAATTGTCTGTCAGCTTGCCTACCCGTGATTTCGCCCCCACGACTGAACATCATTCCCGGCCGGTCTGCCAGTCTGCTTTATGTCTAATTGAGTAACTTCCCTAGCAGGAAGCCCGCTCATCGAGTTTTTAACATCGCCCGCAGGGACTTTAGGCATTCGTGAGCCAGAAGGCACGGATCTACGGTGTCTGTCGTCAGCGGCGCGGAGAGCATCATGCGACGGTTTGATATTCGAAATATTGCGATCATTGCCCACGTTGACCATGGTAAGACCACGCTGGTGGACTGCCTGCTGAAGTCGAGCGGCCAGTTTCGCGAATCGCAACTGCAAGGGGATTGCATCCTCGATTCCAACGATCTGGAACGCGAACGCGGTATCACGATCCTCGCCAAGAACATCGCCCTGATGTATGGCGACATCAAAATTAATATCATCGACACCCCCGGCCACGCCGACTTCGGTGGTGAAGTCGAACGCGTGCTGCGAATGGCCGACGGAGCCCTGGTACTGGTCGATGCCTTCGAAGGCCCTCGCCCGCAGACTCGCTTCGTGCTGAAAAAAGCGTTGGAAGTCGGTCTGCAGCCCATCGTCGTCGTGAACAAGATCGACCGACCGGACGCTCGACCACAGGAAGTGCTCTCGGAAACATTCGACCTGTTCGTGGAACTTGGTGCCGACGACAAGACGCTCGATTTCCCTTACGTGTTCGCGAGTGGTCGTGCCGGATACGCGACGCACGATCCCGAAAATCCAGGCGATTCGATCAAGCCATTGTTGGACATGATTGTCCGCCACGTTCCAGGGCCGCAGACCAATCCGACCGCTCCGTTCCAGATGATGGTGACATCGCTGGCTTATTCTGAGTTCGTCGGTCGAATTGCGACGGGACGCATCGTCAGCGGGACAATCAAGCCATTGCAGAAGGTCGTCCTGATGAAGGCCGACGGCAAGAATGTCGCGGAGCAGATCGTCACCGTCGAAGTCTTCGACAAACTCGGCCGGACAGCCGTTGCTGAAGGTACTGCCGGCGACATCGTCGCTTTGACCGGTATGGAAAAGCCGGAAATCGGCGACACCGTTGCCGATCCAGTGAACCCAGTGGCCTTGCCGCGAATCAGCGTCGATGAGCCAACGATTTCGATGTTGTTCACGATCAATTCGTCGCCGTTTGCCGGTCAAGCCGGTGGTGGCAAGTATCTGACGACACGCCACATCCGTTCACGACTGATGCGTGAATTGGAGTCCAACGTTGCGTTGCGAGTCGAAGAATCGGGCGACACGGAAGCGTTCAAGGTCTCGGGCCGTGGTGTGCTGCACTTGGCCGTGCTGATCGAAACGATGCGACGCGAAGGCTACGAGTTGTCCGTCGGCAAGCCGACCGTCATTCGCAAGATGATTGACGGCAAGATGTGTGAACCGTTCGAAGTTCTGGAAGTCGACGTCCCCACCAATGAAGTCGGTCCGGTCATGGAAATCACCGGGAATCGCCGTGGCGAACTGGTCGAGATGACTGCCAACTCGGTCGGGTCGACTCACTTGGAGTTTTCGATTCCGGCTCGTGGGCTGATCGGTATCCGTACCCGAATGTTGAACGCCACGCGTGGTGAAGCGATCATCCATCACCGGTTCGACGCCTATAAGCCGATCGAAGGGGAAGTGCCTCATCGTCAGAGCGGCGTGCTGGTTTCGCAGGAAACCGGACGAGCTGTGCCGTTCGCCCTGTTCAAGCTGCAGGACGGCAAGGAATTCTTCGTCGGCCCTGGTGAAGATGTCTACGAGGGAATGATCGTCGGAGAAAACTCTCGCGATACCGACATGGTCGTCAATCCGATCAAGGAAAAGAAACTGACGAACATGCGCGCGTCAGGTTCGGACGACAACGTGATCCTGAAGCCGCCACGCAAGATGTCGCTCGAAATGGCCCTCGAATACATCGAGGACGACGAGTACGTCGAAGTGACACCGCAAATTATCCGCCTGCGGAAGATCAAGCTGACCGAGCAAGAACGTAAACGCAGCGGTCGGGCATCCGAAGCCAAGGTCTAAGCGGTTTCGAGAGAATACGGCGACCACGAATAACACGAATCTCCACGAATGAAGACGGGGCGCGAAATGCGTTGTGTCTTGTTCGTGGAGATTTGTTTGATGGGTGTGGCTTTGCAGATAAGGCGCGGTCGTATTTGCCGGAAAACTGATGACGTCGCGAGACAAGATCCAAGCCCGGGAAACCGAAACGCCCTGCGCCGTCACTAGTGCGTGCAGCACTTACGTGTCGCGTTGAAACATGGGTCAGATTAAGCGAGTTTCTGCTCGCGGGACGCCACCGTTGGGTGGGATGTGCTCTGAGGCCCGATATCTGTGGTGGTTGATGTGATTGATTCTGCCGCCCCGAAGGGGCACCCTATCGTAGCCCAGGGCAACGCCCTGGGTTTGTGTTCCGAAGCCCTGAATGGGCGATCTAATTCCTGATACCGGGCCCGAGCCATGCCGCAATCACTCGCTAACATCTATATCCACCTGATTTTCTCCACGAAGGAACGCGTTCCCTATCTCGCCAATGATTGGCGTCCCGATCTGCATGCCTATATGGCGACGGTGCTCGCGAATTTGAACTCGCCAGCGGTGCTCATCAACTCGGTGGAAGATCATGCGCATATCCTTTTCAACATGGGCCGCACTGTAACTTTGGCACAAGTTGTCGAGGACGTGAAGAAATCGTCTTCGAAGTGGGTCAAGAGTCAATCATCGAAACTCGATGGTTTCGCGTGGCAGAATGGATACGGTGGGTTTTCTGTGAGCGCGTCCAATGTACCGACGGTGACGAATTACATTCGTAACCAAGAAAAACATCATCGTACGAAGTCTTTTCAGGATGAGTTTCGAGCGTTCCTTGTGAAACATGAAATCGAATACGATGAGAGGTATGTGTGGGATTGAAGCATCCGCCGGTAGTTGGCCTCTCACCGTTTGATCACCCCCACAGGCCGATTTTAGATCGCCCCTTCAGGGCTCGGGATTGTCTTGGCGTGATGACCCAGGGCGTTGCCCTGGGCTACGATAGGGTGCCCCCTTGGGGCGGAAGAATAAGGAGGACAACTACCAGATATCGTATGGTAATATTGAATACGCCCGCGCCCGGTCAATCAGGGCTGCTCAAGACACGTGTGCCTGCATCGCGTCGATTACTTCAAATCAAGTGTCTGTACCCACCACAACTTGGGGCCAACTTCTTCGGTGTGAGTCAGTTTCAAGCGGCCCGACATTGGATCGATTTGGTAGACGGCCAAGCGTCCCGAGCTTTCTCCGGCAGCCAGCAGGAATCGGCCGTTGCGATCGATGTCGAATGATCGCGGGGTCTTTTCTGTTGGTTCGGTCGCAACGAACTTCATCGCTGTTCCGCCTTCGTCGAGGCTGATGATGGCCAGGCTGTCGTGGCCTCGGTTGGAGACGTAGAGGAATCTTCCGCTGGGGTGGACTTTGATTTCGGCGGTGCTGTTCGGGACTTGAGAGTCTGTCGGCAATGTTGAAACAGTCTGACCTGGTTCCAGTGCTCCGTCGTCCTTAAGAAGATACGCGGTGACGCTGCTGCCCTGTTCGTTGTCGATGTAGGCGATGGGCTTGGTCGGGTGCCAGGCCAGGTGGCGGGGGCCTGTTTGCGCCGGACGTGTCAGCTTTGGCTGTGCTTGCGGGGTCAGCAGGCCGGTTTCGGAGTTCCAGTCGAACTGGAAGATCACGTTCGGGCCTGTGTGAGGGACGAAGGCGAACCGATTGCTTGCGTCAAGCTGAATGGCGTGCGCGTTGGCGGCAGTAATCAGTTCCTGAACGGGTTGCGTGCTGAGCGAACCGTCTTCGGCGATCAGGTGCACACTGACTTTGCCGGCCGTGTAGTAGGCGGTCAGCAGGTACTGGCCGGTGGCATCGACCGTGATGTAAGCCGGGTTATCGCCGGCGGCGACTTCGTTGATGGCGGTCAATTTTCCGGTCGCGGAATCGATGCGATAACTTGCCAGGCGGCCGGTGGAGCGGATCGATGCGAACAGGAAATCCCCGTTGGGGGATGGGACCAACGGTCCTGGTTCACCTGTAGCGACGAGGCTGGCCAGCTTTGTCAGTCGGCCCGTCTCAGAATCGAGCTGATACGTCACAATGGACTGATCCTTGGCGGCTGAGCAGTACACGTAGGATGTTTGCAAAGCAGTGCGCGGCTTCAGTTTCAGTTCGGAATGGCTGGCGATAAATCGCAGCATCGTCTGTACCAGGGTATCGCGATCACCCAGCATCGGCTGGAAGATGATTGACAGATGGTTGCGATGGGGAATCTGCAGGCAATCGGCTTCGACGCCGTGTTTCTTCAATAGCTCGGATAATTGGAGAGACCGGACATCGCACAGTGGCAGATCTTTGGACGCGTACAAGATGAGAAATGGAGGCTCGTCACCCGAGACGTGTTTCATTGGTGATGCGCTGTCGGCGGCTTCTTGCGTGTTGCCGATGATGAATGCCAATTCGCCTTTGCTGAAGGTGTAGATCCCACTGATGGGGATCGCAGCGCGGACGTTCTTCAGCGACAGACCTTCCGCTTTGAGATATCTTTCGTCCGTGCAAAGCAGCGCGGACAGATGCCCCCCCGCCGATTGGCCGGAGACAAAGATGCGATCGGTCCGGCCACCGTATTCGGCGATGTGCTTGTAAGTCCAGGCGAAAGCTTTGGCGACGTCTTCGATGTGACTCGGATGACGGACCGCTGGGGTCAGTCGATAGCTGGTGACAACGGTTCCGATCCCATTTCGGGCGAAGACCCTGCCGATATGGGCGTAAAGTTTGCGGTCGCCGCTGGTCCACGCGCCACCATGAACGAAAAACAGGACGGGGAAATCTTTGGCTCCGTCGGGGATGTACAAATCCAGTTTGTGCTTGCGCGGGCTGGCATCTTTTCCTTCGTAATAGGGGATGTCCAGATACTTTTTGATCTGATAGTCGCCGCCAAAGAGTGGGGGCGCATGTTCATCCGCCTTACGAACGACATTCGGCTGCTTGCGTCGGAGGATCGACGTCACGGGAAAATGATCGGACGGTGTGCGTCCGTCGCGTGATGTTCGGTCGATCGCGGCAGATCGAATCTGCCAGTCGCGAGAAACCCCGATCCAGTCGATGCGGTCACCATTCGTGGCATCCGCTTTGAAACCGGTGAAGGTCCCTTCATTCGGTTTGCGGTCAGGATTGACGATTCGAAAGGCATCCACGAGGGACGAAGGCAGATCATCGATCGGCCCGAACAATGCCTGATAAGGTGGGCTCCCTTCGCCGGAGTTGAAGTCGCCTGTCAGGATGGCGGAGCAGCCTTCACCCAGCTTCTGGATCTGACGACGAATCAACCGTGACGACTCTAGCCGTGCCGTCGCACCCATGTGATCGTAGTGGGTATTGACGAAGACCAGCGGCGGCAGTTCGGGCTGACGGCGATCCTGCAATTTAACCCATGTCGCCATGCGCGGCAGCGAGCTGTCCCAGCTTTTGCTGCCGACGGTGTTGGGCGTTTCGCTCAGCCAGAAATGGCCGCCGTCGAGCTTTTCGAACCGATCGCGTTTGTAGAACAGCGCCATCATTTCGCCACGATCGGCCCCGTCGTCGCGGCCGACGCCAAGGTGATCGTAGGCAGCCAGTTTTTCGGCGAGGTAGTCGCGTTGGAACCCCAGCGTCTCTTGAGTTCCCAGCAGATCGGGATCGAACGCCTTGACGGTGTCGACCAGGAAGTCTTTGCGACGATCCCAATGATTATCGCCGTCGCGGGCTGTGCCATAACGAATGTTAAAGCTCATCACGCGCAGATCAGAATCGGCGGCGGCCACCATTCGTGTGCCACATGCACACGTGATCCCGACGAAGAGCGCCAATAGAACTCGCAACGAGACCATGAGTTACCTGCTCCCAAGACTGATGACATCGCCCCGACGGACGATGCAACTTCATTCAGGTGCCAGGTTGCGTAGTCTTGGAGAGGGGCCGTGTTCTCTTAAAGAAGACACGGCTTTGTCGAAGACTCCAAAACCGTGGCATCCCTGACTTTGTTCTGTGTTACACAGTTGCCGTTTGGGTGGCTTTCCAGGCGGCATGCGCCTCGTGGTCACCGATCACAATCTCGAAGCCAAGATCTTCGACCATCTTGAAGTCGTCTTCGGCAGGTTGGCCCTTGGTCGTCAGGTAGTCGCTGACGAACATGGAGTTGGCGGCATACAGCCCCATCGATTGCAGGGATCTCAGGTTGACTTCGCGTCCGCCTGAGATGCGCAGTTCGACAGCGGGGTTGGCCATCCGAAACAAACACAGGGTTTTCAAGCAGTAGCGAGGATTCAGATCCCATTTGCGTTCGAGCGGCGTACCGTCGATGGAATGCAGGAAGTTAATCGGCGTCGAATGAACTCCCAGTGTTCGCAATTCGAAGGCGACTTCGACCAGATCCTGGTCCGTTTCGCCCATGCCGACGATCAGTCCGCTACAAAGTTCCATCCCCGCTTTGCGAGCGACTTGAAGCGTGTTCAGGCGGTCTTCGTAGGAGTGGGTCGTGCAGATCTGGTCGTAGAACGAGCGGCTGGTATTCAGATTATGATTGATGCGATCGACGCCGGCATCTTTCAGCGTCTGAGCCTGTTCTGCGTTGAGTAGACCCAGGCAGCAACAAATGTGCAGGCCGTACTTGTCTTTGATCTTGGTGACGGTACTGGCAATGTGGTCGACTTCGCGGTTGCTGGGGCCACGTCCGGAAGCAACGATGCAGTAGGTACGAGCCTGTGAAGCGACGGCGCGCTCGGCCCCTTCCATCAGTTTGGCTTCGTTCAGCAAGGCATAACGAGGAATCTCGGCCTCGGAAATGATCGATTGCGAGCAATACCCGCAATCTTCGGGGCAGAGGCCGCTTTTCGCGTTCTTGAGGAAATACAGATGGACCTTGCGGCCAAAATGCTTTCGCCGAACGCGATACGTTGCCGCCAGCAGATCGAGCAATTCGTCATCATTGGACCGCAGGATGGACAGCCCTTCTTCGGTCGTCAGTTCGTGTCCTTCCAGAATGCGGTCGGCCAAGTCCTGCCAATCGGTCGTTTGCTCTGCCAGACAATTCGAATCGCCCATCGACATTCGTCCCTCGGTCTTAATTCGCTGAAATCGTACTTTCCCCAAATCGTGCGGGTGCAAGAGTCTAGCGACGAATGTCGACCGTGGACAAGTGACGGCGAAAGATCGTCCGGAGAGGACGGGAGCGAGCGAAACGATCACCGCGATTGTTTCGGTTTTTTAGGATCGACGACCCGGATCTCGGTTCGCGACCGCTATTCCGCGAGTCGTTGCAGAGTGTGGCTGGCCAAGTGACGCTTGTCACGCATCTCGATTCGTTCACTTTCGACCAGATCCAGCAAATAAATATGCTGCGTTCCCCAGGTGTCCATGAGCGACTTCGCGGCAGTCTCTGGCTTCCCTTTGAGGATGTCGATGGTGACGGTTCCTTGGTCAAGTGACCATTTCATGTCAAAGTCGACCTGCTTGCCATAGAGCAAACTGCCGGCAAAATCGAGATCGAGCCGCATCTCGGCCGTCCCGTCGGAATTCAGAACCAGTGTTCGCTTGCCGAAGAACGAGTCTTGCCAGCGTCCGACCAACTGGACGGGATCGACATTGGTTTGCAATGGCCCTGCCGTTGGAGCCTCGATCTCAGGTCGGTTCTCAGACTGCTCGTCGGATGAACGTAAATCAGTTGCGGGATTCGGCCGCAATTCTTCAGTTGTTGCTGAGACGTTTCGCTTAGTGGAAGCGGGATTATCCAGCGCTAGCGTCGTGGACGACCAATTGCATCCGCTCAAGCTGCAAGCGAGCAGTGGTAACAACGTCACCATTTGCCGCAGCGACACAAAGCTGGAAGGCGGTCGATTCATACTAAGTAGACCCGCAAAAGAGCTTTGGCAGAACTGAGATTGAGGATAAAGTCCGT
>CBIHQO010000259.1:0-8222 GCA_966211735.1 uncultured Schlesneria sp. | reverse complement strand
TTGGCGAGCGGATGCTGCGCGATATCGGTCTCACATCCAATTTCGCGCGGCTGGTATTCTTTCTGGGGCATGGCTCGTCCTGTCAGAACAATCCCCACAAGGCAACCTACGATTGTGGTGCCTGCACGGGCAATCCAGGTGGTTCCAACGGACGAGCACTGGCGGCCATGCTGAACAATCCCAAGGTTCGCAGTCTCCTGGTCAGTCGCGGCCTACCCGTGACGGAAGAGACCATCTTCGTCGGCGGATTGCACAATACCTGCGATGATACGATCACGTTTTATGATCTGGACCAGCTGCCCAAATCGCATTTCGACGACTTCGACGCCGCCCGGTCTGCGTTTGACACGGCCTGTCGTCGCAATTCACATGAACGCTGCCGCCGGTTCTTCTCCGCAGCCCTGGACCTGACGCCGGACGAAGCCCATCAGCACGTGAAAGATCGATCCGAAGATCTGGCCCAGACCCGACCTGAATTTGGCAATGCGTCGAATGCCCTTTGCATCGTCGGCCGACGCTCTCGATCAAAGGGGTTGTTCCTGGATCGGCGCAGCTTCCTGCAGTCGTACGATCCGACCAGGGACGATGCCGATCATACGATCCTTGCGCGCATCCTCGCTGCCGTCATTCCGGTCTGCTCTGGAATCAATCTGCAATATTACCTCTCAGCGATCGATTCGCCTGGCTGGGGCTGTGGCACGAAGTTGCCGCATAACATCGCTTCGCTACTGGGAGTCATGGATGGTGCCGAAAGCGATCTGCGTTGCGGCCTGCCCAGCCAGAGCGTGGAAATCCACGAGCCCGTCCGAGTCCTGTTCATCCTGGAGACGACGCCCGATGGGATTCTCTCCATCATGCAGCGCAACCCCACCATCGGCAGGATCCTGGGGAATGGATGGGCTCAGTTGGCCGTGCTCGATCCGAATTCGGATCAGATCCAGGTTTATCGGAATGGCAAGTTCTCTCCGTATCAACCGACTGTCACCGAACTGAAGCAGGCCTCGTCGTCGATCGACTGGTATCGCGGCTGGCGCGATCATCTGTCATTCGCCGAGATTGGTCGCAACTAAATAATCCGTAGGCCGACCGCGTGGGTGACTCACGGCATATGCGCCGCGGCTGGCTGGCCGTGAGGCTGTGGCATACCGTGTGGCTGCGGCATCCCCGGCTGTCCATGCGGCTGAGCCATGCCTGCCGGCGGGGCAGGACCGTCAACCGGGTTGCCATCGGGACCACATAACGACTTGAAGAATCTCTCGCGCTGGGTCGCATATTTGTTTTCGTCGCGTGAAATAAACTCGGCTCCGACCAGGGCATTGGGGGCCAGGTAGAACCGCATCAGATTGACGTTTCCTTTCACCTCGATCTTCATCTCCATCGCCGGCATCGATCCCCCGGTGATTCGACGCGTTGACAGCACGCGAGCTCCCGGCATCTGCGCTGGTGTCTTCTTCTCGATCTCGCTGAACATCAAATCCACTGTCCCAGGCAGCTTCAGGGCCTGTTGTACGTCCGGAGCGAATTGAATCCCCGTCAACGACATCTGGTACATTGGCTTTGCGAGGACATACGTCTGTACTCCGTTCTGCGATTGCGCGGCATTGAACGTGGGAACACCGGGCATATCGACCTGCGCGATCCCCAGCGGATGCCGGAATGTCGTCCAATTCTCTGCGATTCTGCTGGCCGAGATTCGGGCCTGATTGAATGCCGCGACAAACATGCCAACGACAAACAACACTGCGATGAGTCCGCCGCCGATGGCTCCGATCAGCAGCAATATATTGGGACCTTTCGACTTCGATCGGCCACCCTTCTTTTTGACCGGCTTCGACGACCGAGACCGTGGTCGCGCGACTGGTTCGTCATCGTCCAGATCGTCGTTATCTGCGGCCCGGCGCTTGCGCTTGGCGGGGGCCGGTTCGTCCCATTCGTCGGGCAACTCATCGTCATCGCTGGCAGGCTTGGGAATCGCGATCACGGACGAACAACCAGGACAGCGGATTTTCTTGCCCGCGAGCTCGTCCTTAACCTTCAACGACTTGTCGCAGTCCGAACAGGTGACGGAGAGACTCATCGGCGGATTCCTTGGACGTGAGCAAGATGTGATGGGCGATTGCTCACTGTAACTTCGCGGCGCCGCAGACGACAAGCGTCGATTTCCCTGAGCCTGAGGGCTCCAACGAGATGGACACGGCGATAGAATGGAAATAACTAAGCGCCTGAGAAATGAGCCGGTATGTTGAGTCTTGCGATGACTGACGAATTACCATTGATCCTGCTGCCGGGACTGGGGGCCGACGCACGAATGTTTTCGTCGTTACGCAACGGTCTGCCACAACTCGTCACGCCCGCCTGGATCGAACCCTTGCGCGGCGAAACAATCGCCCAGTACGCTCGCCGGTATGCCCCCATCATCGATCCTGGTGGGCCCTGTTTCATCGGCGGGGCTTCGTTCGGTGGTGTCCTGGCCCAGGAACTGGCGGCAATTCTTCCCAACGTGCGCGCCTGCTTTGTGATCGGCAGTGCCAGCTTTGCCGATGTCCGACCATGGCGCATTCGCATCCTGCGTCCGATCACGCCGTTCATCGGCATCCTGCCTCGAGTCTCCCCGTTGCTCGTCACACTGCTGGGTCGCTGGCTGCGCCCGCCGACTCGTGGTGTGATGGCTCAGTTGGGCGATGCCGACAGGCGATTTCTGCGCTGGGCCGCGCAAGCCATCCTCACATGGAAGCCGTCTCCCGAGATCGCGAACGTCCGCGTCTGCCAGATCCACGGCGATCGCGACCGCGTCTTTCCGATCTACCGAGCAGAGCCCGACTGCGTCGTCCCCGGTGCCGGTCATCTGATCTCGATCACACACCCCAAGCAAGTTGTGCAGTACCTGTCGACCAAGATGGCCGAGATCCAGCAGGAAGAGCGGCTGTCACTTCCCGTGGCGGAAAAGTGACCTGTGGCGTCCGCCGGCTATGGTTTTCAAACCATCAGAATCGAGACACCAACTTTGCTGTTTGCATTCCCGTCGGCGCGTCCACATGCGACAATCGTTGCGGTGAGATGAGGGCCGAAAATGGAGTTTGACTGATGCTGAGCTTCGCAAACAATCAGAAAACAATCGCCGCAGCCATGCTGCTGTTGGCTGGGATCACGATGGCGGGCTGTAGTAATTCGAATCGACCAGCGATCACAGCGCCCGTACAGGTGAAAGCCGCCGAAACGACTCCCGCGAAAGGAGACACTGAAGACATGACTGCTGCCAATGAATCGCCAGCCCCGACCGAATACAACCAACTGACCCCCGATGAAGAACGAATCATCTTGCGGAAGGGGACGGAACGTCCGTTCGTGGGTGAATATACCGATCTGCACGATGCCGGCACATTCGTCTGCCGTCGATGCAACGCGCCGCTCTATAGCTCCAAGCACAAGTTCGAAAGCCATTGCGGCTGGCCCAGCTTCGATGACGAACTCCCCGGTGCCGTCCGGAAAGATCTGGATATCGACGGGATGCGCACCGAGATCCTCTGCGAGAACTGCGGCGGGCATCTCGGCCACGTCTTCGCCGGCGAAGGGTTCACCAAGAAGAACATTCGACACTGCGTGAACTCGAAATCGATGAAGTTCTATCCAGAAGGAACGCCGTTGCCTCCGGTGGTGAAGAAAGCGGAATGACCGCGGAGGTACCCGATTCATCTCGAAGTGCAGCAGCACGCCCTATCCCCCGTCAACGATGGGGTGTGCTGGAGTTCTGTGCGCTCAGCCTGCTGGTCTGCACAATCGCCGGCTCACTGGGAGCCTGGTATTGGCTGCTGGATCTGTGCAGCCATTTCCGCTGCTACTACTTCGGATTTGGCATGCTCTGCCTCGTTGGCATGTGGCGGCGCAAGCAGTCGAAATGGAAATGGTGCCTCAGCTTCGTCCTGCTGTGGAACGGCCTGCTGATCGCTCCCTATCTGACGAGGCACACCACCGAACCCCCCAGCGACGTCACGCCAATTTCGATCGTCTCCCTGAATGTCCACACGAAGAATCAAAACAAGAAGGCGGTGGTCGACTACCTGCGCCAGCAGAAGCCAGACCTGATTGTGGTGATGGAAATCGATGTCGATTGGACTGTCGCACTCAAACAATTAGACGATCTTTATCCCCACCGCCTGATGAATCCGCGCCCCGACAATTTTGGCATTGGCCTGATGTCGATGTGGCCCCTGACGCGGCCTCGTGTCATGGATTTTGCTGACAATGACCTGCCGAGCATCGTGGCCACGATTCAGCACGACAGCAGCCCATTGCAGATCATCGCCACCCATCCGCTGCCACCCATCGGGTCATCGCGGGCGGCAGAACGAGATCAGCAACTCAGCAAGGTCGCTCTCTTCGCCAAGTCCTCAACGATTCCCTGTCTCGTGGCCGGCGATTTCAATGCGACTCCCTGGTCCGCCGCGTTTCGGGAATTCGCCACTCTGAGCGGCCTGAAGGACTCCGCATTGGGCCGCGGTGTGCAGCCTTCCTGGAATGCCCGAGCCTGGTTCATGCGGATCCCGATCGACCACGTCTTCGTTCCGCAAGAAGCCATCGTCGTTCATCGAGCCATCGGTCCCGACGTTGGATCCGACCATTTTCCGGTGGAAGCAACAATCATCATTCCGCGCGAAGAGAGTCGCTGAATGTTCGTGCGGGATAATGCTCGTTGTGGAATTCCGGTTGGGTGCCACTGGTGGCAGCTCTGGGCCACCAGTGTCTTCGCGTCGTTGCGATCGCTTTGATCGGGTGACGAGCCTGTGCAACATTCAGCTTCAACACGCATTGTCTACGCGTCGACACATCGGCAACGCAAAGTCCGTCAGAGCCTGCTAGGCACCACACGAGCCATCTCGATCAAGAACGCTCGTCGCAGCGCGTCGTAGCCTCGATCATTGGGATCTTCCAGATTGTCCCAGTACCAATAGTGCGGGTCCGCCGTGCAATACGCGTGATGCCAGAACTGAGTGCAGTGGATGCCATGTCCCAGGAAGACCGCTCGCATATCGACTAGCTCGACATCGTCATGTCGTTTCGCGAATTCCGCGAGCACACTGTTGTACAGCGCCAGCACTTTGACTCCGTCTGCCCAGTCCGGCAGGCCAGCGTAGGCGATGTCGCCGTCGCCATCAGTCGGATCATAGATGTTGGCGATGAAGATCTGGCAGCCGCCCGGAAACGTTTCGCGAACCTTGGCCGCGATCTGTTCCAGGCGAGCATCAAAGTTCTTCGCCCACTCGGTGACCTGGTCTGCCTTCGCCCCATACATCGCCCCTTCACGAGGTGGCGTGCGGCCGTAGTTGTGAATCACATCGTTGCCACCGGTCGTGATGACCACGATTCCAAACGTGTCGTCGTCATAGGGCTTCAGCTTGGGAAGTTGATAGTCGACGCATTCGATCGACGTCGTTCCCGAAATCGCGAGGTTCACCGTTTCCAGATTGGGCAGCACATGTGACAGGCAGACTCCCTGCATCTCGGGAAACTCATCCGCCGGGTTTCGCGCCAGTCGTTGAAAGTACGCATAACCACCGGTGCTCGCACCCAACCCTTGAGTGACGCTGTCGCCCAGTCCCAGCAGGACAACCTTGCGCTCACTCCACGGCTTCTGAAACGCTTCCTTGGCCACAGTCGGTCCAGCCGGACCAGATCCCACCGGCCGGGCAAAACGATAATGGCTCCAGATCGCGACGCTCAAAATGACAACGACACCAATCAAGGCGAGCGTCATCAATCGCCGCCACGGCTTGCGCGCCGGGGTCACCGGGGCGGGAACTGGTTCACTCATAGGAATTCCATTGGGGGGGTGAGATGAACAAGTCAGATTATGCGGATGTGCTGCTCTACACAATCGAGATACGAAGCGAATGACCCCATTGAAACGCAGAGACACGAAGGTCGCGGAGGATGTCGAAAAGAAGTGACGTGCTCGTTCCCCATTTTCAGCGTGTTCTGCAGTCAATCTTCAACGACTTCTCTGTGATCTTCGTGCCTCTGTGTTTCAATCCACACCTTCCGTCTGCCCAGAACGCCTCGCCACCCCTGATCTCATCCCCCATTGTCTTCATTCGTGAGATTCGTCCTATTCGCGGTCCCTCCTCTTCCGTGGTTCAACTTCTTCGCCGTCCGCCGAGTTAAGCTATTTCAGCAGGCGAGTCTCTCTGAATCCGCAGACTCGCCACAAGACCAGTTTCGTCGACTCAATCATCGCTGCGCCGACCAGAAGCACGCACATGAAACCCGTGAAGGGGACCATGATGATTTTCATCAGCAACCCTGAGGTGGCGAAGAGGAACACGCCTCCGACTATTCCCGTGATCAATGCCACTCCTAATACACCAAACCAGACGACTCGCGAACAGAAGAAGCGTTCCACGGAGGTGGCCCGGGCACTGTGGCGAGCACGATAGTCCGTGATCTTCTCGCCCGTGTCTGCCCACGCAAATTCCGAGATCGGGCCAAACGCATTGCACGCGGTACACCAAGTCCGCGGAACATCCGACAAGGGATTCGACATCTCTTCAAACGAGTTCTCGCGCACCTCCGTCGGAGCCTGGCATTTTTCGTGCACGTAGATTCGACTCTCTGGGACCGGCAGATTACTCATGAAGTCAGCTCCGGAATGGTGGGTCCAATCGTCTGAGTTTCGATGACACGATCGCGGCGATTATCTTAGCCTCAGTCTGACGAATGCGTAAGATTTTATGTTTGGTTTGTTCAGATTTAACGCAAACCACACCGTCGCCTGGAGGGTTTGAGAACTCGGCCCAGTTCAATCCGATTGCCTTTTGCAATCGGCTTCGCCTTCCTGTTCTGATTCGTGAGATTCGTCTGATTCGTGGTCTCTCTTCTCCAGTTTCCTTCCGTGTTTTCCGTACCTTCCGTGGTTCATTTTCCCGTTCTTCTCCTGCCACCAATTTTGTCAAAGTTCCCGTTCCCCGTAGTCGATAGCCGTGTCGACAACAATTGTGTTGACGATTGAATACCCGGCTCCCTAAACTAAATGCATGCCCACACCAACGACGACAGACATTCGCGCGCCGCGGTTTGATTCCCTCTACCAACAGGCTTACCTCAGCCTGTGGCGGACGTACGATCGTCTGAAGGCGCTGGAGGACGAGTTGTTTTCGTCGTTCGATCTCTCGGCCCAGCAATACAATGCGTTGCGTCTGCTCGAGGCCGCGCATCCGGCGACCGTCCCGACGCTGACGCTGGGAACGCGGCTGATCTCGCGAGCTCCCGATATGACGCGGATGATCGACCGGCTGGAAGACCGTGGTCTGGTCCATCGCGAACGGCGTCCCGAAAACCGCCGCGTCGTGGAAGTGGGGATCACTCCGGCCGGCCTGAAGTTACTGGCCCAGTTGTCCGACGCCGTTCAAGACTGCCATAAGCGACAACTCGGCCATCTCCCCGCTCGCGATCTCAAGCAACTTGTTGAGTTGTTGCAGACGGTGCGGCAGCCTCACGAAGAAGTCGGCAGCAGCTGGCGCAAACCCTGATTCTGATATTCTCGTTCCCTCGCAACCCGGAGCAATCTCCATGATTCAACCGACCACACCCAATGTCATCGTCATCGGCGGCGGTCCGTCGGGATCAACCGTCTCCACGTTGATCGCTCAAAAGGGATACAAGGTCCGGTTGTACGAGCGAGAAAAAGGGCCTCGCTTTCATATCGGCGAATCGCTGATTCCGCAGACCTATTGGGTGCTCGAGCGACTCAACATGCTGCCGAAGATGAAGGCCAGCCATTACATCAAGAAGTACAGCGTGCAGTTCGTCGGCTCCAGCGGCCGACTGTCCGAGCCGTTCTACTTCGTCGATCATAAGCCTCACGAATCGTCACAGACCTGGCAGGTGCGACGCAGCGAATTCGACGAAATGATGCTGAACAACGCCGCCGAACATGGCGTGGAAGTGCAGCAGGGCGTTCGAGTGCTCGAAGTCTTATTCGAAGGGGATCGCGCTGTCGGTGTCCGCCTACAGGACGAGAACGGCGAGGAACGAGTCGAACGAGCCGACGTGATTGTCGACGCCAGCGGCCAGAGCACTCTCATTCAAGGCAAGCTCGGCCTGCGGGAATGGGATCCCGAACTCAAGAAGGCCGCCTGCTGGACATACTGGGAAGGGGCCTATCGCGACACCGGACACGACGAAGGAGCGACCGTCGTCCTGCAGGTGCAGGGCAAAGCAGGGTGGTT
>CBIHQO010000258.1:0-8224 GCA_966211735.1 uncultured Schlesneria sp. | reverse complement strand
TGGACGACATTTATCATTGGAGATGGAACTCGCTATGACTTCTGGCAACGATGATTTTCGCCTTGAATGGCACGGCAATACCGTGGTGATCACTCCCGCGGCCAATGTCGAGCAGATGCCTTGGGAAGTGATTGAACAAGCCGCGGATATCGTCATGGCTCCGCTCAAGGTCCAGGCATCGCCGATGGCGGTGTTTGATCTCAGCGAAGTTCAGTACTTCGGCTCGGCCTTTCTGGCGCTGTTGTTGCGATGTCACACGGCGGTCAAAAGTCGCGGGGGCGAGTTGGTTTTGTGTGGCCCGAGCAAGATGGCGCGGGAGCTACTACGGCTGACCGCCTTAGACACCTTGTGGGCCATCTATGCCACCAAGCCCGAAGCACTGGAAGCTGTTGATGGATGAAGTCCAACTCATCGAAATTCAACGCATTACCGTGCTTGACGCAGCGAGTACGAAAGCGGACCTTCGGCGATTCTGCCGTCTTGAACTTACACATCTGGAATCCATTGTATGCTGACTTCGACTTCGTCCTGGAGTGGCGACTTCGATGGTACGCGCCGCGCGATGCTGATCGCGGAGATCAAAGAAACAGCGGACAAGCTGGAACGCGATCACGCGACGATGGGCGACCTGAAGATCCTGAGCCGGTCGCTACGAGAACTGCGATACGCGTTTAAGGTCTTCACCCCTTTCCGGCGAATTCGGAAGGTTTCAGTTTTCGGTTCCGCTCGGACCCCGGTTGATCACCCCGACTTTCAGATGTCTGTCGATTTCGGCCGCGCGATGGCCGCAGACGGATGGATGGTCGTGACCGGTGCTGGCGGCGGCATCATGGAAGGGGCTCACGTCGGGGCCGGCAAGGCAATGTCGATCGGCGTGAACATCATGCTCCCTTTTGAACAAGGGGCGAATCCCGTCATTGACAAAGATGAAAAGCTGGTGACGTTCCGGTACTTCTTCACACGCAAATTGATGTTTGTGAAGGAAGTTCACGCCGTGGTCCTGTTCCCCGGCGGATTCGGAACACAGGACGAACTTTTTGAAGTCTTGACGCTGGTGCAGACCGGAAAACGCGATCTGATCCCGATCGTCTGCATCGACGCGCCGGGTGGTACCTATTGGTCGGCCTGGCGGACGTTCGTGGAAAAAGAGCTGCTGGCGCGACACCTGATCAGTCCCGCCGATATGTCGCTGCTCAAAATCGTGGATTCGGTCGAAACCGCCCGCCAGGAGATCAACACCTTTTACTCGATCTACGACAGCATGCGGTACATTCGCGACGACTTGATCCTCAGACTCAGTCGTCCCATCAGCGATGAATTCCTGGAAAAGCTGAATACGGACTTCGCCGACATCGTCACCAAAGGAGCAATCGAGCGAGCGGAAGCTCATCCGTATGAAGAGGATGAAGAACATCTCTCGAAATTCCCGCGACTGAAATTTCATTTCAATCGTCGTGAAGCGGGACGCCTGCGGCAGATGATCGACACTATCAACCAAGCCGAATAATCCGTTGTATTGCCGTCTGGTAATCCGGATTTGATGAATCCGCGGCGACATCCCTGGGGTGGTTGTTGAATCCCGGGTGCGGATTACGTGAATTGATCTGGCTCGATTGAATGTTTAACTCTCTGCAGGCTGCTATTTGATCGAGCCACCACAATATCGGTGCCTCGTTGAACAGCACGCCAACGCGTGCCAGTTCCGGATGTCGTTTCGATACCTCAAGTACCTCCTCGGCTTTGTCGGAAATCCAGATCTGACACCCAAGTTGATCTCGTGGACTGCCGCATTCTCAATGGGTTTCCCATCATGTCGGCTTCGCAAACAGATGATCTGCCCGCCGATGACCAAGCTCCTGTCGACGTTCTAGCACCTCGTCACATCTCCGAGCGCATTGCGATTGTTGTCGTCGCAATGCTGATGGTCGGCTTTGTTGCCGCGGCGTTCATGACGGTGGCGGGACCGGATGTCTGGGCGTTATGGCGTCGCGCAAGAAGGGCTGCCGGTCCCCAACCAGTCGTGGAAGTGACTCCATCAACGCTAGACGACCGCACGCCGGTCGATCGACCATTGAATCGGACGTTCGCCCTGGCCGCAGATGCGCAGATTCTCCCGCCACGCCGCCGCGTCTCAGCTGTGGCAACCCCTGCTGACACACTCGCCGAACCGGCGGACGCACTCACTGTCATTGCGAACGCTGCCATTGCCGATCTGGTTCCAGTTCCGAATGCTCAAAACTTATCCGAACCAGCATCTGCTGAGACTGCGGATCCGGCAACAACTCTGCTGGATGCTGCCGCTCAACTGGTCAGTCGGTCCTGGCAGGACTTCGATTACCCGGCCCCGTGGTATGCAGGTAAGACCTCGAAGAAGCGGATGGTTTATTCAAATCATCGGAATCGGCTGCTCAATGCCGTTGCTCACCCTCAACCATCTGCCTTGTCGCTCGAATTTGCTCGCAAGGATTACGCCGCCGCGTTGACCGAATTTGCTGACGATCCTCGGCTGGACTATGCCTTTGGACTGGCGCTTTGGAAGCACGGACAATTTGCCGAAGCCATCGACATGTTTCAGACGGCCGCACGGCTGGACGAAAAACCATTCTTACCGGCGGCTCTGGCGGTGGCGTGGGGGCGATTTTTGAATCATGACGAACGTCGTGGGCTGGATCAGTTGCAACATATTGCACGAGTTCTCGCTTCCTCATCAGCGAGTTATCCGCCGGACGCACAGAAAGAGCAGGCGGCGATCGCGATGGGAAGGGCACTGGGCTATCTATCAAAACCCGACCGCATTCCTGAACTCGCCGATACGGTCCAATTGACGACGATTACACTTCGCAAGCGTCTGCCCGGCGAGTTGCACGAAGCTTTCGACAGCGGGTTTAGCGACGTCAATCAGCGCGAATCCGAGTTGCTTCGACTTGTCGAACTGCCGCACGATCGATTTCAAGCCGAACACTCGGCGCAACGTGACGACTTGCAATTGAAGATCGAATCGTTGCGTACAGAGATGCGCGACGCGCGCAACACGGTTTCACGGACACATCGTACTCACGTCGAAACCATCGCCGATGTGTTGAAGGAAGTGACGGATGTGCGCGGGCAGGTGGAGAAGCTGCAACCGTCTATCAAGAAGCTACGGGAATCGATCACCAAGCTGACGACGCCGCAGCCGCACGTCGAAAAGAAAACAATGCCCAGTCACTTTGATCTGGTGACCGGGCAGGGGGGCCAGACTTCTTTGGTTCAGAGCAACGCGACAATGACCGTGCTCCTTGCCGAAACGGCGTCCGAACGAGCCGCTCGAATTTCGAAGTTGAGCAAGACTCGCGACGAATTGAAGAAGATTCATGAGGATCTGTCCAAGCTTCGCGACCAACAACAGGACTTGATCGCCCGGCGGAATGCAGAAGACCGGCAGCATCGATCGGACAAGGACGCTGCGCGCCAACAGCGAGTGGTGCGACTGGAAGAGCAACGCGTTCTGGAGCGAAAGCTGCAAGAACTGAGCAAGGCACTGCGTCGGACGATGACGCTACGCGAGGGATTCGACACCATCGCGGCTTACATTCCCTGGAATGTGGAAATTGAAGGGGAAGCGTTGCGGCAGGCCCTCAATCCAATGCCAGGCGGTCGTCGGACGGAATTTGGCCGCGGGGAATCGGCAGCGTCGCGCGGCTTGAAATGACCTTCCGCACCAACGGCGCGACCAAATTTCGGCCTGGATTTCTGGCGATATGCCGCTGATCCGGTGTGGGGGATTTGTCCCCGCCGCCAATCTGTCTTAGAATCCATGATCATTTCGCCATCGAAGTTACGATGGCTGGAACCTTCGTTCCTGACGGGGCGTCAGACTGAAGACGCCTATTCCAAATACAGCAGACCACCACTGAGGTATCTCAGCGAGGAATTAGCGATCATGGATTTTCCGGTTTGTCCTGCGTGCGGCGAGTCCGTCATCGATGATGACGCCGAAGATTGCCCATTCTGTGGTGCGCCGATGAAGGCGAAGCCCGGATCGAAACCTGCGGCGAAGCCGGCTGCGGCCAAACCCACGGCAGCGAAACCGACCGCCGCAGCAACTGGTAAGGCTGGTTCATCGGCTTCCGTTTCAACAGCCGGCAAACTGGGTGCGGGTACCAGGCCGACGGCTGCCAGGGGTAGTACCACTTCTCCAGCCGATGACTTCCCGTTTGAAGCAGAATTGCCGGGTGCCAAAACCGCCATCCAGGCGATGCCAAGCCCCTCGAAGGGCCGCACGCACCAAGTGGTTTGTCCGATGTGCGAAACGGCGGGGTACGTTCCACCGACGGCAGTCGGGAAGGAAGTGAAATGCGCCAACCCAAAATGCATGGTCCCAGTCTTCAAGGCACCCGCCCCGACAGTCGAAGCTCCGCCCCCAGCACCGCCCAAGAAGAGTAACCTGATGCTCGTCGGCGGCATCACCGTCGCTGTTATGGTGATTGCCGGGGGAGCCATGATTTTCCTCTCGAGCCAACCTGTTGGGCCGAAGGGCCCCAAGGTTTTGTCCGATGCCGACCGTGAGCTGATGCGAGAGATGGCCAGCAACAAAGCACCCGTTGAGAATGAAGTCAAAAATGGTGACAAGCCTGTGCTGGACGTAGCGCTTCCCGATGACAAGACCAAGACGACGGACGCCACTCCCAAGACTTCAGAAGACTTCATCGCCGCTGCAATCAAGCAACTGGATGGCGCTTGCCTGATTGGCGACCGGCGCCAGCGCAGCAAGCCTTACTGTCGGCAACTGGCTGCAACCGCATCGATCCTGGTGGGTGACATTAAGGCGGCGAATGAGCATCTCTCGCAGCTTGTGATCGTGGGACGCACCGTCCCGTACTATCGAATCGAGCCTAACCTGGAAAAGTTCTGGAGGGCCTGGTCCGCAGGCGACAAAGCGGCCGCCAAGACGGCGTTGGATGCGGCGTTGGCTGATGCTCCCAAGCTACAAACGTTGGGTCGCAATCAGATGGAAGTCGCCGGTCGACTGGCCGCGGCACTCGCCACAGCCGATCGAGTCGGAGAAGGGCTGGAGATTCTGGAACGGCACCAGTCCGATGCATTGGAGGGGCAGCTTGCCGCTCGCGTGCAGATGGCATCGGACGGACGGATCGCTCGTCTATCAAAAAGTGCGGCGGTGTTGCCGTGGACCAAGCCGCAGGCGGCGGCGACGACAGGGTCACTCGTCAATCACGGACAACTTGCCGCGAGCCTGGCATGGGCTCAAAAACAGCCTGAAGAAGAAACTCGCGTGGAGTGTCTGGCGATTTGGGCCGAAGGGTTCGCTCAAAACGCAAAAGGGGCGGGAGCTCTGCCTGAGATCGATGAGGCGGTGAAAGCGCTCTCTCCTGCCTTGGCTGCTCGCGTCTGGGCTCGAGCCGCTTGCGGCCGGTTTGCGGCCGGGGATCAACAGGGTGCGACCACTGCCTTGAAGACGGCTCAAGATCTGATCGCGTCGGTCCCGGTTCCCAAAGAGCCCGAAATGCCGAACACAAAGGCGGCGATTTCCTACAAACAACCTGCGGCGACTCCACTCGTTCAGGCAGCGACGGCGGCAGCGGAGATCGCCTATGCGCATTCGCTGATCCCAAGCCATTTGACTCAGGCTGAAGAGGCACTGGAGTTGTCGCTGACTTTCGCACGGGGGCTGGCGCCAGCGCTACCCGCCGTGACCACGAAGCTCGACCAGGCCGAGCAAGCGGGTTTGGCAGGCTTGCGGGAGAAATTGAAGCAAGAACTCTCACTCAAGAGCGACGATCAAGCCAGCCAGAACGTCAGCAAGTATCGCAAGGTGCTGGCCGATATGGGTGAGGCCTCGCAGCGTCGACATCAACTGCAACTGAACATCATGTCGCGCCTGGCAGAAGTCGGGCTCAAGAATAAAGTGTGGTCTGTGGTTAGCAATCGCAGCGCCGAGAGCAACGCCAGCCGCCGTGATGATTTCCTGGGTTCACCGCTGATCGGAATCCTGCTGGAAGTGTTCCAGGGAAGCGAGACTGAAAAGAGCATCCAGGGAGCTTTGGGAGGCGCGAATCCGGTCTGGCCTGAAGGGGCCTATGTTCGCCAATTCTTGCATCAGCAGGATTACGCAGGTGCCGCGCAATACGTGTCGAGACTCGATTCCAATTCGGGGCTGCGAGATGAGGTGGCGCTGATGTTCGCGACGAATCTGGCTGCTGCCGACAAAGCGGATGCGACATTGGGATTCATCAGCAAGCTGGATGATATCGTGCTACGTGAGGATGCGTATCGGCTGTCAGCCGCATTACTGACGCAACGTCAGCGAATGGACCTTGTTTGGAAACAGGTTCTGGCATTGCCTCAAGCGACAGAAAAGGCCTCACTCTCTCTTGGCTTGGTCGTCGGTCTCAAGGCTGGCCCCCAACCCAAAGAGCTGCCAGAGCCGTCGTTAGTTCCCTAAGCGACCTTGCGCGATTGCTTCTCATTTGGGAGGGCGAGGTTCCTGCCGAGCCGCGCCCTCCCAAGCGGACGCCCTCCGCTGGATTGTGAATTCACGTTCGGTGGCGCGACGTTCGATCGAAACGGATTTCCCCGCTCCCAGTGATCACGTCACTCCGTCAGAGCTTTTTCGTAGGCAAATGATTCAGTGCGGCTGCGGCCTGCACGGATTCGATTTCGACCTGCAGACCGTCGGACATTCGGTCGCCCGGATTGATCACGACGCGCTCTTCTTTCGCGATCCCCGCGGCGATCCCGATCTCCGAACCGATATCCCCGGCGACCTGGACCTGGCGCAATTCGACTTTATCATCGGCTCCGACGACGGCCACCTGCGTTCCTCCAGAATTAAAGATCAGCGCTGATGGCGGGATCAGCAGCGGCGGACTTTGACGCTCAATTTCCATTCGGACCTGGACGTAAGAACCCGTCAGCAGTGCATGGTTGTCATTGGGGACCTGGATTTCTGTCAACAACGTTCGCGTAAGTGGATCGATCGCCTTTGCCGTTCGAGTCACCACGCCATGAAAAACGGTGCCGGGGATTTCCCGCGAGAAAATCTCGGCCTTCAGATTTGTTGTCACCCCCGGAGCGAAGCTTTGAGGAACATTGACGAACACGCGCACCGGGTTTGTGCGTGCCAGCTGGAACAGCGACTGCCCGGCCGCATTTCCCGCGGTCACCAGCTTGCCTTTGTCGACGTTACGCGCCGTTACGGTCCCCGAGAACGGCGTCCGGATTTCGCAGAACGTCAACAATTCCTGAATGTGTTGGACGTTCGCTCTATTGGCTTCAATGGTCGCTTCAGACAGCCGAACATTTGCATCGGCCACCGCCAGATTGTTCTCCGAGTCATCGAGTTCCTGGCGCGACACCGTATTTTTTGCGGCCAGGCCTCGCAGCCGATTGGTGGTGATCAGTGCCAGGTTCGCCGTTGCTTTCGCCCTTTCCAGACTCGCTTTTGATTCGGCCAAAGCGGCTTCGCTCTGCTGCAACTGGGCCTTCACTTCAGGAGTATCGATCTCCGCCAGCAATTGACCTGCTTTCACTTCATCACCGATGTCGGCCAGCCATCGTTTGATATAACCAGTGGTCCGTGGATAGATCGTGATTTCTTCCATCGCTTCCACGTCACCAGGCAACATGGCCACAGCGATCGATGGCGACTGCTTGGGAGTCATCACGCGAACCGTTGGCAACGCAGTCTTAATGCGGTGCGATTCCGCCTGCAGTCGTTCCGTCTGATGGTGACGCGGAACCCATCCCGACAGGAACAAGGCGACCAGTCCGGCTGCACCCACGAACAACAGCGACATGATTGTGAACCAGGAGAGCCTGGCGGTCGGTCGCTTGAGTTCCGGCTCATGCTCGGACGAAGGTGGGTGTTCGGGCTTTGCAGGGCGCGGCAACGGTTGAATCCGCGTGCCGCTACGAGTCATTTCTTGAGTTGCAGACATTTTCTTCCCCGACTAGTCAACGAGTTCCGGTTCGAGAGCAATATGCTTGGGATGTCTTCGGAGCACGCTGTAGACAACCGGCACGAAAAACAAAGTCGCAAACGTGGCGAGGGATAACCCTCCGATCACAGCTCGACCCAAAGGTGCGTTTTGCTCGCCCCCTTCGCCGATCCCCAACGACATCGGCAGCATCCCCAAAATCATGGCCAAGGCGGTCATGATCACAGGTCGCAAACGGGTCACTCCGGCCGACCAGGCCGCTTCGACCGAGTTCAGTCCTGCCAACT
>CBIHQO010000257.1:0-8250 GCA_966211735.1 uncultured Schlesneria sp. | reverse complement strand
CTTAAAAGGGAACTGTCCGCGCCGATCAAAAACACAAAGGGAGCGCTGCAACCGCAGGCTCCCTTTGAATCTCATCAATCCATTCGGTTCACCCGGGATGATTACTGGCCACGCAACAGGCTCATGATGGACTGGTTGCTCTGGTTCGCCATTCCGAGGACCGTCGAAGCGGCCTGCTGACGGATGTTTTCGCTGGTGTAGGTCGCGATTTCCGTCTGGTAGTTGGTATCGGTCAGAATCGACTTGGCCTGTTGCAGGTTTGTCAACTGGGCCTGATTGTTGTTCTGAGTCGCGGTCAATGTACCGGCCATGAAGGCTCCGAGACCACCGCGGGCTGAAGCGACAGTGCTGATCGCAGCGTCGATAGCGGTCAAAGCGGCGGTCGCACCGGCGGCAGTGGTCAGGTCCAGGCCGTTCACGGCCAGAGTCGTCGAATCGGACTTGGCAATCGTCAGCGTAGCGGTCTGGCCCGAGAAAGCACCGGTCTGAAACTGACCAGCGGTGAATGACCCGTCGAGCAATGCGACCGTACCGAACTTGGTTGTCGTGGCGATATTGTCGATCGAAGAGAGCAGGGCGGTGGCGTTGGCCTGGTTTGCGGCCAGGGAAGCGGTGCTTTGGGTCGCCGAGTTCGCCGAGTTGGCGGCCAGGCTGCGAACTTGAACCAGCAGGTCGTTGATGTTGGCCAGCGAGGACTCGGCCGTGTGAACCAGAGCCGAACCGGTCTGGATGTTCTGGATCGATTGTTGCAAACCGGAAATCTGAGCGTTTTCCAGCGATGAAGTCACCAGGCCGGCTGGATTGTCAGCGGCACTGTTGATCTGCAGACCGGTCGACAACTTCTGCAACGAGCTGTTCAAGCGCGTCTGGCTCGACATCAGGTTGTTTTGAGCGACCAGCGAATTCATGTTCGTGTTGACTGAAAGCATTCGTGTGTTCCTAGCTGTGTAGTTCTCTAACGGTGATGGCTATCTTTCCGGGAGAGGATGCCAGCTTTGGTTGACATCTCGAACGTCCCCTGCCCACTAAGAGATATCGAAGGCATTTGCCGCGACTTGCCGTCGATTTGCGGAAAAATCTGCCGGACGACTATTTTTCCTGAAGATTACGACCGGCACCGTCCGCAGACTTTCGCCGACCGGCCCCGTCGAGTTTGCGGAAAATGCAACTCATGCCGCGTGCTGCCCTGTGTTACGGTACGAGCACAGTCGGGTCCGTCAATCAGTGCCGTCTTCCTGCGGCCAACACACGGACCGACGAACGACCTGCGGGTACTGTCCGACTAACGAGTCAGCGGCATTCAGGCAGCCATGATGCTACGCACTCAGCACTGCGTACTCAATCGTGCCTCCACCACCAACGCAGCCTTTAAGCGTTGATGGTGGGTTCCGAAGATTACACTGGACGATGTCGCCTAGCCAATAATCCAGCTCGCAGCTGCGTCGGCAGCAGACTTCGCATCGCCTCGATAGAGGTTGATCTTGTCGACTGCGTCAGCCGACTTGTACGCCGCATTCGTAACTTCTGGGACCGCCGCTTCATCGGCCAGCCACATCGGGCGCGGTGCCGAGAGAGCGAGGATGCCGGGGACATCTCCATATCGGACCGCGCCAGGTAGCAACATCGGATCGCGAATGTCAGTGATCGCGCCGAAGCGGAAGCCACCTGTGCCGACGGCGACTTTGTTAACGGAAGATCCTGCTTGGAAGGCGGCGGCGGCGGCCAATGCACCCGATTGCTTGCCGAGCCCGATCAAGTGAACCCCTTCCGGCTCGTACTTGCTGAATCGACAAAATGCGATCACGGTCAGGATGTCATGGACGCGCTGCGAGAACAGCGGATGATTATAGCCCACGGTGTACCCGGCGAATTCTCGGGGATTCGGCACGGTACGAGTCTTCTGCAGCGGTTCGCCATCGGCCAGGAATTCACCCTGATAGAGCAGGTCTGGCAGAGCTACGGAAACACCCGCATCAATCAGCTTCTGGATTGCCGGAATGGGTTTCCCCTTCTCGGTCAGCAACGCATCTTTCCCGTCATCGGCAATCCAGATCACAACCTGCTTGTTCCAGTTCTTCGGCAGATAGAAGAGCGTCGGGACCTCTTCACCGGCTGCGGTCAGGCGAATCAACGTATTGAACCGCATCAAGTCTTCACTATTAGACTTGAAGGTATTCACCTGCGTGAAGTCATCCTGACCCGGCAGCTTGCGGCCGATCATGACATCCCAAGCGCCGCCGATGACTTGGCGAAACTGGCCCAATGAACCTGTATTTGTTGGCGTTAGTGCCGCCAGTTGAGCGTCTTGATCGCGGGCGATCGCACGCAGGACTCGCAGTTCTGTCTCTGGAGTGGCTTCTGGCTTGGGATGATCGGCGTCCCAGACTGTCGCTTCTTCAATCGTCAATGGGACGAAATCGCGTTCGGTAATCGGGCTTTCGATGCCAAGCTTAAGGTGCTGGTTGAAGAACTCGTACATCATCGCGCGCGAATGCTGATTATAGTTGTGCTCGAACGGGAAGTACTTGCCCGAGACGGAATCAGGAACACCCAGCATGGCATAGTGCCGCTTCAGCTCCGGCAGCCCTCTGGTCTCCAGATCTCTCGTCCAATCATCGGCGGCCGACATCGCCACCGGGCGCGGTGCGAGCAAGGCGGTCAGTTCGATGTTCCCCGTTCCGACACGCAGATAAGTCGCATTCTCGCACGTGCAGCCCCCCTGCATGTTGGTGGAAACCATCACCGCCGGAAAGAACGCCGCGGGACGACTGTCGACGGCTCCCAGGATGAACGTCTGCGTCCCCCCACCGCTGGCCCCCGTCACACCAATCCGGCTGGGGTCGACATCGTCCAGAGCACTGATCCAGTCCAGGGCCCGAATCGAATTCCACGTCTGCAAGCCCAGCGAACTAATGCACCGCAGTTCCGATTGAGCGCTATACATGCCCCAGCGATCCGGTGAACTCAGTTCGGGCCGTTGCTTGGCAAAGCCATGAATGAGAGCTGCGGTCAGTGGCGCACTGGAATCGGCCACGCCGAGCGTGTCATACAGGAAGACAATGCAGCCCATGCGCGCCAATTGGACGCAACGTGCCTGCAAGGGATGACGGCCCGATTCGAATGATTCGGCCTGTGTCTTCTGTTCGGTCTCCCACTGCTTATCGGTGTGACGATGAAATCGGCCATTGGCCCAGTGACCGTGCGGGCACAGAATCGCGGGTCGTTTCCCCGTTGCCGGAGCTTTGGGACGATACAAACTTCCCGTGCAATACAACCCATCGCCGGTTTGCAGCGCGACTCGTTCGACCGTGTATTCCTCACGTTCGACCTTGCCATGCACCAGGGCATGCAGCGGCTGCTTGGTCGGCATCGGCCAGAGCCCCGTCGACACCAAGACCTGCCGACGAACATATTCTGCTCGCTTTTCCCACTCAGCCGCCGACGCGAACGGCTGCCAGGGGAAGTAGCCGTTCAGATCTTTCAGATCGCCCAGTCGTCGATCATTCGGAAGAACAACGCGGGGATGTCCCGCCTCGACCCGACGAGGCGCCAGCGTGGATGCCGCCACTGCGGCAGTGGCAATTTGCAGAGCGGTGCGTCGGCTGATCGGCAGTCGGTCGGTCATCGTGTCGGCTCCAGACAATAAATAGTCAAACGACGAAGCGACCATCATAAGAATCGGGCATCGCCGATGCGAGCAACGCGATGGTGAACCTTGACTCAACCGTTGCGAGGGAATATCCCCATCTTAGCGGCAACGCGCGCTTGCGATGTCGTTCGGTACTCTTCGACAAGGATGCCAGCATGAATCTATTCACGTTCATCGCGATGTGCGCGATCGCAGCACCGCCTGCGAGTGCCGATGACGCGCCAATGCCCCCAGAAGAAATCAGGCAAAGCTTAGGCGCAAAGAAAGCGCAACTGCGAAAGCTGCAGGATGAAATCCAGAAGTTGGGAGGAGAAATTGAGCTTCCAACCAAAGTACGAATCACGCTACGAGTCGTTGAGATTGATTGTGTGAAGCTCAAGCAGTTGAACCTGGCCCATCCGTTCGGAGAGGAAAAGGGCGATCCACTGACATCGTTTGATTATCCCAAGGCGGACTTCGATGGAGACGAACAGCTGCTGCGGGCGCTCAATCCCGTGGTTGAACAGGGGTGCGCCAAGGTGCTGGCAAGCCCTTCGATCACGACATCGATCGGGCAGTCAGTCACTGTCACGAATGTTCGCGAACTGCCGTTCCCCAAAGTTCAAGAAGCGAACGGCAATAAAGCTTCAGGCAACCAAGATGATATGGCGCACGTTCCAGGTTATCGGATCGAAGTGCTTCCAATTGCCAATGCTGATCAAGAGATCAGGTTGAGCGTGAAATTTCGTCTTAACGTCGAGCATCCTGGTGCCACAGTTCTGCCCGATGGAACGAAAATCGCCCCAGTCGACTCAAAGGCGATTCAATCGACCATCAGACTCAAACCAGGAAAAGTGGTCAATCTCGGCGGCGGAAAGGTCAACTCACGAGAGGAATTCGAAGAGCCCCCGGAAAAATCGGGAGACAACAAGAAATCGATTCGGGTGACCCACCGAGTCATTGAGACGCATTACCTGGTGGCAGCCGAATTGCTACCACAACCGTGAAGCACCTCGCGTCGCGAGAAATCACTGACGATCGACTACGCCGCGTCGCGGCGCGGTTCAGCACTGCGACCTGGATTCGACCCGATCGCCCCATCGGCTCGACCTTCCCACTGATGCAGGGCGACATTCTTCAAGACTTCGTCGGCAACCATCATCGCCGCCAGGCCTTGTTCGCCGTCGACGTGAGGTGCTCGTCCCGTTTTAACGCACTCCACGAACTCGCGCAGTTCGCACGTCAACGCATCAGGACCTGAAGCGTCGACGGGTACCGTATCAACCTCGACGAACTTGCCGAACACGTCTTTCTTCAGTTGCTCGATGTCGGCACCGGGCTGACGAGCCAAATCCAGTGGCGACGGACCCATTCTCAATCGATCAGATGGAGAGTA
Source organism: uncultured Schlesneria sp. (assembly GCA_966211735.1). GTDB lineage: Bacteria > Planctomycetota > Planctomycetia > Planctomycetales > Planctomycetaceae > Schlesneria. The sequence goes on along the minus strand of CBIHQO010000257.1, from coordinate 3,226 downwards.
GTGCTTCACTTCCCGAGTATGCATATCGCAGGTGACGCAACCGTTGGCGCACCATGCTTGCAACGATCGGCTGACGGTCGGGCTGATTCGGCTGGCAGTCAGATCGGCGATGCAACCATTGGCGAAACGCAAACGAGCCTGCACCGTATCTTCATGCCCACCCATGACGGTAACGCCAAACGCTTCCGCACTCGCCAGAGGACTCTGCACCAGTGACAGCACCAGGTCGATGTCGTGAATCATCAGGTCATGGACGACACCGATATCGGTCGATCGAAATGTGTACGCGCTCGTTCGCTCGGCCCGAATATACTTCGGTTGTCGAATACGACTGCTGGCCGCTTGAAACGCGGGATTGAATCGCTCGATATGCCCGACCTGCAACAACAGGTCGTTCTGCGCGGCGAGGTCAACCAAAGCTCGAGCTTGCGCCACATTCGCCGCCAATGGCTTTTCGACCAGCACCGGGATGCCAGCGTGTAGAAAAGCACCTGCCACATTCAGATGGGCTACCGTTGGCACAACCACGGAAACCGCATCGACCACTTCACGAGAGAGCAGTTCCTGATAATCAGGCAACCACTTGGTGCCGCACTTGGTGGCGATTTCCTGGCCTTGGGCCTCGCGGCTGTCGACGACGGCAACCAGTTCCACCTCGGGATTCTCACTCAAAATCCGAGCATGATGACGACCCAGGGCACCGACCCCAATCACGGCAACTTTTAATCGCGGCATAATAACGTGGTATTTCCGTTGTCTCAGTTGTTCATCTGCGTCATGTCAGGCGGCGCAGTGCGTTTCTTCCAACTCTGGCCGCAATTCACGAATCGCTTCGCGACCGCGGCCATTTTTTCCCTGTGCGGACCATTCAACAAATTTCAACAGGGTCACCAGCTCGATCGGCAATGCTCCTGCCGACTGCTCGATCAAAATCGCGCGAGCTTCTTCCAGCTTCAGATGTCTTCGGTAGAGCAGCTTGAAGGCTTGCTTGACCATTCGAATCGAGTTTTCCGAAATCCCGCGTCGGCGCATACCCACGACGTTCACGGCGATCACTTCGGGCTTATCGCTGCCGGCCGACAGCATATAAGGAGGCACGTCCTGCGGAGCACGGCAACCGCCACTGACAAATGAGCTGGTCCCCAGCGTCGTGAATTGATGAACGACCGAGTTACCCGACACGATCGCGAAGTCGTGAACATGGACATGCCCTGCCAGCAATGCCCCGTTACACAGGGTGACGTTGCTGAAGACGTGGCAGTTGTGCCCGACATGGCTATTCGCCATCAGGTAGTTGCGGTGGCCGATCTGCGTCAGGCCCTCTTCTTTGTCCGCTCCGCGATTGACGGTGACACCTTCTCGAAAGACGTTGTCATCGCCAATTTCAACGCGAGTCGCCGAACCGCCATAGCCCAGGTCCTGGGGTGGTCCACCGACAGCGCTCGCGGGGAAAAAGTGATTGCGCGCACCAATCGTGGTATGGCCGGTCAACGTGACCTGACCTTCCAGGCGACAGCCTTCACCGAGCGTCACATGGGGCCCGACGATGCAGAACGGTCCGATTTCGACATCGTCGGCGAGCCGCGCGCGGGGATCAACTTGTGAGAGAGGCGAGATCTGAACTGGCATTTGTGTACGGGATCCTCAACAACAAGTCGCGTTCAAGCAGCGTGTCGGCCTGACTCAGCGGGAGGTGCCTGATGACGAAACGCTTCGCGGCCGCGACCATTCTTTCCCTTGGCCGACGATTCCACGAAATTTAGCACGGTCAACAATTCGAAAGGCAGAATCCCATCGGTCTCGGTAATGAAGATCGAACGGACTTCATCCAGCTTCTTGTGTTCGCGGTACAGCAACTTAAAGGCGCGTCGGACACAGGCGATTGCCGTGTCCGAAATACCACGTCGCCGCATCCCGACAATGTTGATCGTGACAATCTCGGGATTGTCGGCACTCGCCGACAGCATGTACGGAGGAACGTCCTGCACGACGCGACACATGCCGCCGACGAAAGATCCGGTTCCCAGCGTCACAAAGTGATGCACCGCCGAATTTCCCGAGACGATCGCATAGTCATGCACATGAACATGTCCACCTAACAGCACACCATTCGTCAGAATCGTGTTATTGAAGACGTGACAGTTATGAGCCACATGCGCATTCGACATCAGGAAATTGCGATCGCCGATCCGCGTCACACCGTCTTCTTTGTCGGCACCACGATTGACGGTGACACCTTCGCGAAAAAGATTGTCGTCGCCGATTTCAACTCGCGTCGGACCACCCTGATAGCAGAAGTCTTGTGGTTCGCCGCCGATGACAGCGCCGGGGAAGAAGCGATTTCGCTCGCCGATCGATGTGTGGCCGGTAATGACAACGTTGCTATGCAGGACACAGTCGTCTCCCAGCACGACATCGGGGCCAACGACGCAGAAGGGACCTATTTCCACGCCACTCCCCAGCTGTGCTTTGGGATCAACATGGGCGAGTGGCGAAATGAGGCGTGACATGACGTCAAATTCCAATGATGTAGTAGTTGATTCAATTAAGCCGGTTGTCGCAGTCGATGCAGCGGATTGTGTGCTTCAGCCACCGACCGGCAGATGGCATGGTTACCATTGTGACCCGATCGATAGGCGCGGAAGTGACCGTGGATATCGCAGCCCAGCAAGGCGAAGTCCCCGATGCAGTCCAGGATCTTGTGTCGCACGCACTCATCGGGTGCCCGCAGTTCATTGCCGACGACACCAGTCGGTCCGAAGATCAGCAAGTCGGCGGGCGTGACCCGCGATCCGTATCCCTGCGACTTGAGCGCAGTGATTTCGGTTTCGAGAATGAATGTTCTGGCAAACGCCAACGACGTGACAAACGCCTCGGGCGAAAATTCGAACGTCAGCAATTGAGGCTTGATCGGTGAACGCGGACCGTAGTCCAGTTCATAACTGATCACCAGGGTCCGGCGAAAAATGTGACCTACGGAGATCTCGCTGCGATCATCGTCGCCGCGAGCCAGGCAGGCTTCATGCACAACCAGGACATCTCGAAAAGCCGATTGCTCGACGATCCCTGCGTCCAGCAACGTCTGCACGAATCCCAGGCTGGACCCATCGGCCCCCGGACATTCGGTTGCATTGACCTGGACCAGGCAGTTATCGATTTGCAGGCCTGCCATAGCGGCCCTCACGTGTTCAATCAGTTCAACGGTCGCGGCACCATTCGAGATGGC
>CBIHQO010000256.1:0-8251 GCA_966211735.1 uncultured Schlesneria sp. | reverse complement strand
TGGGTGAGAATTGTCTTGCCTGCCGTAAAACGGCACCCGTACAATATGCGTGAAGATTAGCAGTTGTATGAGCCTTCAGGTTTGCGATTCGACGGCAGGGACCTGCTGGTAGGGGTCGTGACAGCCAAATCCAGATTTTGCCTGGACTTGTGATTCCGAACGCGGGTCGTACGCAAATTGATCTGTCAATTAGCCGATGATCTGTCGAAGACGGCTTTAGGGCTCATGATATCCGGTTTGTCGCGTTTCACGGCGCAGGAAGTTTCGAGCGGAGTAGGGTCAACATGGCCAGCAAGAAGTACTTGGGTCTCGAAGAAGCTGCTGCACTGCTGAAGATCAAGACCGAAGAATTGATCCGCCTGCGTGAGAAAGGCGAGATCCGCGGATTCGCCGATCGCGGCACGTGGAAGTTCAAAGATAGTGATGTCGAAGAGTTTGCGCGACGCCGTCGACCCGACTCCGATCCGGATGTGGCGATCATGGAAGACGACGACGATCTGGGTCGTCAGGCAACCGTGATTCGTAAGGGCCGCGATACTTCGTCTGACAGCGATGTTCGCATCGTGACTGAAAGACGCCTCACGGGAAGCAGCGCCGAACTTCCAGTGATGGACGCCAGCAAGTCCGATAGCGATGTCAAGCTGATTACTGATTCCAAGCTGGGGCTGAAGTCCGATAGTGACAGCGATGTGAAGCTCGTCAATCCGGTGCCTCAGCCGGTTGATTCCGACAGCGATGTGAAGCTGGTCGATCCCCAAAAACGCCGGATCTCGGACTCTGACAGCGATGTCCGCCTCGCCCAGTCTGACAGCGATGTGAAGCTCTATCCCGCGACCGACAGCGACAGTGATGTCAAGTTGATGGATCACGGTCGCCGAGGTGACCTGTCCAGCGACAGCGACGTCGCCCTGCTCCCCGCCGATGCGGGGGGATCTGCACTGTTCGACGACGATCCAGGAATCTCCACCCTGCCCGGTGACAGCGGCATCCAGCTTGTCGGTGACAGTGGAATTCGATTCGGAGGCGATAGCGGCCTGCGGATGGCGAATGATAGTGGGCTGAGTCTGCAACAGCCCATGGACAGCGGCATTCTGCTGGAAGGGGACAGCGGCCTAAGTCTAGGCCACGGAGATAGTTCGATCACCCTGTCCGAAGACAGCGGGATGAAGTTGCGCGGCAGCCCGAGCGGTCTGAAACTGAAGGGGGGCGGCAGCAGCAAGAATCTACGAGGGCGAAAGCCGGATAATCTGGACCTCACAGCCCCGATGATGTTGGCGCAAGATCATGATGATTCAGATGATCTGAGCAAAACGTCGCCCATGATGCTGCAGCACGACGATGCCGACGATCTGCACGATACACTGGAAGTTCCCCTGCTTGGGGACGACGACGACAAGTCCGAAACCAGCGTCATCATGTTTGAAGATGACGAAGATGCAGATCAGTCCTCAGCGACCGTCGTGAAAAAGGGCCGCAAACCCGTCAACGAATCGATGTTCGATCTCGAAGATGGTGAAGAAGCCGACGAATTTGAAGATGACGAACTCGAAGTCAGCGACGAGGTTCTTGGCGAAGATGACGAACTTGAAGACCTCGATGCTTTTGAAACGGACGACGACGAGTTCGACGAAGGCTTCGAATCGGGGGCCAGCCGGATTGGGTTCGGTTCTCCCGCCGGAAAGATTGCTGCGCCTCAGGAAGTGGAGTGGGGAACGGGATTCTTTCTGACCCTGCTGGTTTCCTGCACGGTCCTGCTGATGGGGGCCCTGATGTCAGTCGATCTTTTGCGAACCACGTGGGCCGGCGACAGCCCCGTCTATAATGGTGAGCTGATCGGCTCTGTGGGTGGAATGTTCAGTAAATAGTCGCAACAAATTACTCTGCATATGGTTGCGCCGCTTTATGGCCGCCGTCCAGGCGGTTCAGTCGCCTCGGCGACACCATTCTGCCGACCGTCTCCCAAGTCTTCGGCAGCATTCGCCGAATTCAGTTTTTCGATGCCACCAATTGACCGGTTTTGGGCCGGTATCGGTGGGATTTCCTCATGCCTCCTCTTGGCGTCTCTTTTTTCGGGAACTATAACCCGCCTCGCGATGGCTTTGGCCAGACGCTGATTGTCGCGGGAACGATGATCCGTCGAGCTGTCATCGATCGAAGTCCTGTCTGAAATCTCTCCCTAGCATCAATTGAACGATGGTTGTGGCGTCACTCGATTGCGTGATGTTCCAGCTCAATGTTTGCAGCGTCGTTTGCATCCATTGTGTTGGCGCGTCTCGAGGCGATCGCGCTATCTGCCGAGGAGTTCGCGATGTCACGTTGCGTTCGTATGTTCGTGTTACTGCCACTGGCTGCCACTCTGATGGCGGCAAGCGGGTGTAACCAAGTCCCCAGGAACTCGCTCCGCCAGAGCCAGTTGCGTGCCCATCAGTTGTACGAGCAAAATCGACAGCTGGCGATGGAACGCAACGGGATCGGCATGACTCAGTCGCAATTGGCGGCCGAGAAAGCGCGGCTCGAGCAGCAGTATCTGGCGACCAAGCAAAGCCTGGATGCGGCCAACGCTCGTTTGGAAAACCTGCAGGCCTCCAATGGTCAGCTCGAAGACCAGATGCGCAACATCCTGACGAGCAATCGACCGAGCAGCAGCCCGCTGTCCGACGACGCCACGTTGCGGTTGAAGAAGCTCAAGGATAAGTATCCCGACTTCGAATTTGATCCGCAGACGGGGGTCAGCAAGTTCTCGACGGACCTGCTGTTCAACTCGGGAAGCGACGAAGTTCGCCCCGAAGCCTCCAAGGTGATCGCCGAATTCGCCAGCATCATGAACCAGTCGGACGCTCGACACCTGAAGGTGCTGGTGTCAGGCCATACGGATGACCGGCCGGTCTCCAAGAAGAACACCCAGGACAAGCATCAGGACAACATGGGCCTGTCTGCTCACCGGGCCCTGTCTGTGCTGCGAACGCTGCGTAAGTCCGGAATCGCGGAAACACGAATGGGAGTGTCTGGTTACGGGATGCATCAACCCGTCGAGCCGAATAAGACCGAAGCGTCCCGTGCTCGCAATCGCCGCGTCGAGATCTTCGTTCTGGCCCCCGACGCCTCGGTCGCCGGCTGGGACCCCGATCCATCTGTCGAAATGCGATAGTCGCCGCAGTATCGGAATCACGATCAGCCCGACACCCTTGTGTCGGGCTGATTTCGTTTGGAGATCACTCGCCGATCCCGGATTGTTTCACCGCCGGAGATCTGCTTCCTCCGTCATTCCCGCGTAGGTCGGGTGCCGTCTTCGTTTTTGGGAGGGCGAGGCGGGCGAGGCTCCTGCCCCCCTGAGTCGTCGCCCGCGACCAGTAGACACCACAGGCCAGCGGCACGAAGGCGACGACCAGGGTCACGCTGTAGCCACTCTCCTGCCGAGCCGTGCATATGGATGGACGCCCAAGAACGAGCGCGGCTCGGAAGCGGCCTACGATTCATCTTTACCGTGAATGCCGTATTCGTCGAGCTTCTTCTTCAGCGTCGTCCGGTGTAATCCCAGCACACGCGCGGCAGAGGCAACCTGACCGCGATGATGCTCCAGTGTTGCTCGAAAGAGCGCCGGTTCAATCAAAGTCAGGAATCGCTGATACAGTTCGGCTCCATCGTGAGCACTCTGTAACTGAGACCGAGCCCACGTTTCGGTCAATTGCTGCAAACCACTGTCCGCGGTCGCCGCTGTTGCCGCCATCGAAGGCAAAGCGGCCGGTGGCAGATGTGCGACCTCGATCAATCCGCCGCGAGCCAGGACCAAAGCATGTTCAATCGCGTTGCGCAACTCGCGGACATTGCCAAACCACGGGCGACGCTCAAGTTCGGATAGGGCTTCGCGATCCAGCACGGGCGATGGTGGCGACGATAGCCGATCAAGAAAATGCTGCGCCAACAGTGCGATATCTTCTCGGCGGTCTCGCAAAGGAGGAAGTTCCAGCTCGAACGTGACCAGCCGGAAGTACAGGTCATGGCGAAAAGACTCGTCGGCGACGCGCTGCCGCAGGTCCTGATGAGTGGCCGAAACCAATCGAAAGTCGGAGTGACGAGGGCTGTCGCCACCGACCGGCCAGATCTCGCCATGCTCCAGCGCTCGCAGCAATTTGACCTGCAGTGCCATCGGAATGTCGGCAACTTCATCTAAGAAAATCGTCCCCCCATTCGCCTGCTCTAAGAGTCCCTTCCGGGAACCCTCTGCGCCGGTGAATGCCCCCTTCACATGCCCAAACAATTCGCTTTCTGCCAGCGACGGATTTAGCGCCGCCAGATTCACGGGGACGAAAGGACCATCCACCCGGCGGCTGTAGCGATGAATGGCTCGAGCCACCAGCTCTTTCCCGGTCCCGCTTTCACCACGCAGATGAACGCAGGCCGACGAAGGCGCGACGAGAGCGATCTGCTTGAAGACCCCCTGCATGGGAGCCGACTTCCCGACCAGACGATCTGACGCTGATCCCCCTTCAGTTCGAGTCGAAGGCGGCTCTGCGGACTCCGCGGCAGTCTTCGTCGCTCGCGATGCGGCCAGCGCACGAATGATCGTTCGCTCCGCCAGTTGCAAATCGAATGGCTTGACGAGGTATTCGAATGCCCCGCGACGCACCGCCTCCACCGCCGTCTCTAAATCACCATAGGCGGTGATGATGACAACCGGCACATCCGGCGCGATCGAATGCAATCGCTCGATCGCTTCCAAACCGGTCATCCCCGGCAGACGCACATCGAGGACCACGGCGTCCGGACGGACCTTCTGTGCGGCTTGCAATCCAAGCTCTGCCGAGCCGACAGCGTCCGACGTGTGGCCCAGACGCTGGGCGAGCTTCGTCAGGCCCCAGCAAATGCTTTGTTCGTCATCAATGAAGAGCAGATGTGACATACCAACGAGTATTGCCGGACGATCGAACGTCTGCCAGTGAGACTCACATTGAGGAGAGGATTTCCGTAGAACGGATTTGCAATCCGTTTGAATTGATTCTTAGCCGGACGGTTTGGAAATCCACCCTACAGAACAGGCGTTGCCACACTGTCACTTACGTCGGGTTACAGCAGTTCCATGATCGGGTGAATCCCCGGATCGAGAACCGGTAACCGGCGTCCCGAGATATCGCTGATCGAAGGATCGTCACCCAGGCCCACCGTGTGATACAGCGTCGCCAACACCTGTTGATAATGCAGCGGTCGATCGAGAACATCGCTGCCAATCTTATCGGTCGCACCCAGAACCTGACCGACTTTCAATCCGCCGCCGCACAAGAGTGCATGCCCCACGCGCGGCCAGTGATCGCGACCGGCGTCCTTGTTGATCTTGGGCGTGCGGCCGAATTCTCCCCACACGCAGACCGTCACATCGCGATCCAGCCCGCGATCGTAGATGTCATTCACCAGGGCCGAGATCCCTCTGTCGAACAGCGGCAGGTGATCCTTCAAGTACTTAAAGTTGTTTCCATGCGTGTCCCAGAACCCGTAAGCCACGGTGACGCAGCGCACACCTGACTCAACCAGTCGCCGAGCCGCCAGAAGCTGATCGTTCCACATCGGGGCACCGTCCCCTAGATGCTTCGAAGACCCCATTCCATAACGTTCGCGAACTCGTGGATCCTCTCGCGTCACATCCAAGGCATTCACCAGCCGACTGGAAGTCAGCACGTCGAACGCCTTGTCGTACGTCGCGTCCATGTTCCGCACGGGGCTGGCATCAGCTTGCTGACGGAAGCGATCCATCACTTCGAGCAGCTTGCGCCTGTTGTCGAGCTGAGCCGGTTCGACGAAACGCAGCTTCATACTCGCCAGGTCTTCGCCGTCCGCCTGCACAGATCGATGCGCCGGTCCCAAGACTCCCGATCGCGGGCTGTTGTAGGGTTTATGCTGCATCGTGGGAAACAGGTCGACGAACGCGGGGACTGCCGGATCGACCTGCCCAAGTCGCTGTGAAAGGACCGACCCAAAGTTCGGCTTCCCTTCACGATTACTCAAGTCCATCGGATAGCCGGTCACGTTCTGGAAACTGCTGTGTTCGTCACGCAGACCAACCAATGACCGCACGACAGACATCCGATGCATGCATTGCGACGTCAACGGCAGTAGCTCACAGATCTGGTAACCCGGCAGGCTGGTGTCGATCCCATTGAACTCGCCGCGGATTTCCGCCGGGGCATTTAACTTCAGATCGAAGGTGTCTTGATGGCCCAGGCCGCCGGTCAAGTAAACCATGATCACGGACTTGGCCGATGACGTGCTGCCAGTGGCTTCAGCACGCAGCAGATCCGGCAAGGACAGACCACCGACGGCCAGAGACCCAATCTGCAGAAACGTCCGACGAGGGAAGCCATCGCAATAGCGGTAGGGCGCGCCAGTTAAAGTCAGCATTGGCAACTCCGTCTCGTCGGGGCGGGATAGTACAGGCAGGCAATCGCGAGGATCGTGAACTCACAGTCGGCAGGATCGATCATATCCTCAATCGGCGAGATATCTATTCTTCGGAATTCTGCGGGGAAAACTGAGCCCCGTCAACGGAAAGTTCCGTTCTACTGCTCGCATCGTAACATCATCGTTTGTAGCATGAGAGTCTCGCCTGACACAATTCATCCTCACCAGCCTTTAGCCATGGAGACCTACACCATGACGGACTCAGCCAATCCCACGAATTCCTCGCGTCGCCAGTTCCTGAAAACCGGTGCCACCGTGGCCGGAACGTTAGGCCTCAATCTGACCATGAACACTGGTGCTTTCGCCGCTGGAAGCGATCAGTTGAAGGTCGGTCTGGTTGGCTGTGGGGGCCGCGGAACAGGAGCTGCCCAGCAAGCTCTGACTGCGGACTCACAAGTCAAGCTGGTGGCCTGTGCCGACGCGTTCCCTCAGCAGATCGACAATGCGATCGGCAGCTTGAAAGCGAACAAGCGAATTGCCGAACAGGTCGCCGTGACCGATGACTATAAGTTCGTCGGCCTGGAAGGCTATCGCAAGCTGATCGATGTCTGCGATGTCGTCCTGCTCGCTTCGCCACCAGGGTTCCGCCCTTACCACTTGCGAGCCGCCGTCGATGCGGGCAAGCACATCTTCACCGAAAAGCCGATGGCCACCGATGCCCCCGGCGTACGGTCCGTGATCGAATCGGTGAAGATCGCCAAAGAGAAGAAGCTGGCGATGGTCGCCGGTTTCTGTTGGCGCTACGACCTGCCACGTCGCGAGCTCTTCAAGCGAATTCATGGCGGCGAAATCGGCGATGTCCTGGCCGCCTACGGGACCTACCTGACCAGCCCGGTCAAGCCCATGCCGCCAGCCAGCACTCGTCCCCAGGGAATCTCGGACTTCGACTGGATGCTGCGCAACTGGTACAACTTCACCTGGCTGTCCGGTGACGGTCTGGTTGAGCAAGCCATTCATACCGTCGACTGGCTGCAGTGGGTCGCCAAAGATGTCCCGCCGAGCAAATGCGTCGCCGTCGGGGGCCGCCAGATTCCTGCTCACGGTGGAAACATCTTCGATCACATCGAAGTCAACTACGAATGGGAAAGCGGCCTGCGCTGCTTCATCGCTCAACGACAGATCTCTGGCTGCCACAGCGAGAACGGCCTGACCGTACTGGGCAGCAAGGGAACGGCCCGCATCACCGGCTTCGGCAAGGACGGGGTTTCGATCACCGGCACCAATCCGTGGAAGTACGAAGGCCCCAGCCCGGACATGTATCAGGTCGAACACGACGAATTCTTCGATTCGATCCGCACCGGTAAGCCGATCAACGACGGCGACCGCATGGTCACCAGCACCATGGCCGGCATCATGGGCCGCATGGCCGGTTACACGGGCAAGCAAGTGACCTGGGACATGGCGATGAACTCGAAAGAACTCCTCTGCCCCGACCTGAAGTCGCTCAGCGACGAAGTCAAAGTCGCACCAATCGCGCAGCCTGGTGTAACGCCGTTCATCTAACGAATAGCCACCAGAGCAGTGGAATGATTCCTAGACGCACTGGTTGACCTCTAAGGCCAACCAGTGCGTCTTCATTTCCGGCAGGCCCTGCTGAGGAGCTTGCCACGTCAAGTGCCCTCTGAGCGGGCGGCGTAAGCCACCTCGCGTCTTCTCTTCTGCGTGAGCCCTCAAAATGACTGGCGAGCATTCTCCGCCCCGAAGGGCAACGCCGTGAACGATTTCTGCCTTCGAATAACGAGAGACGTGCCACTCAACGCGGGTAACGATCCTGAGTTCTCGTTCTGAAATGGCCTGAAAG
>CBIHQO010000255.1:0-8252 GCA_966211735.1 uncultured Schlesneria sp. | reverse complement strand
GAATCGTGGCGTTGTTGCCCCACTGTGTTGACGCAGACAACTGAGCGTCGAAATCGGCCAAAGCCGCTTCCACACCGCGGTTACCGAACAGGAATCCAGTTTCGCCAATCGCCGGATCGTAGACCGACGGCGAGACGGTGGGATTCGCCAGCATCTGCGGACCGTTCGCCCGCGTACGAATCATCTTGTTATTCGTGACGGCGGTCTGAACCGCCTGCATCAACGTCATTTCCCAGATTTCGTCGTCGGTCGGCTCTTTGATGGTTCGTGGATGTTGCGAGTAGGCCACTTCCTGCGGCGTCGATTGATCGACGTTCGGGTACTCGACCGCCAGCATCTTATCGCGATAGTGCTGAAGCTCGGCGTTACCGAAGTATGTGACCTGCGCAGAACGGCAACCGACGGTGCCAATCAGCATCAGCGCGTTTATCCAACGAATTGAACGTCTCCATCGCATCGGACGGATCCCCCTCTGACAATTCGACTACATCTCGCCCCGATCGGGCGGGATTCATGCCACCGGTTCTGGACTGACTTGGCCCAAATGATTGCCACAATCCTTAAACCAGGCGCATTGCGTATCGAAGGTATCGTCAGCACAACCGTTATTCTTTCATGGTATTGCTGCGGACGTTACTCATTCCCACCAATGGCTAGTCAGTTGCCAATTCCCTCCATTCAATTGACCGTTTGGTAAAAAACGTGAAAACATAATTCGCGTCGGTAGTTACAACCAAGGGCCGCCCATTATGATCACAGCGGATTCAGCGAATTGTGCTGAAGTTCGTCAGGCCAGTGAATGGGGAATTCCGTGATTGACCCGAACGATGAACTGCTCCAACCCCATGCATTCTGGATGCGGGTGGCCTTGGATCAGGCGCGAACCGCATTCGACGAAGGCGAAGTTCCGATTGGCGCGGTGATTGTCCACAACGATCGCGTGATTGCGGCGGCAGGCAACCAGCGTGAGCAGTTACGGGACCCGACGGCCCATGCCGAGATGATCGCCATCACGCAAGCTGCTGAAGCATTAGGATCATGGCGTCTCCTCGACTGCACGCTGTACGCGACCCTGGAGCCTTGCCCCATGTGCGCCGGTGCCATCGTTCAGGCTCGGATCCCCACGGTGATCTACGGCACCACCGACGAAAAGGCAGGGGCCTGTCACACGCTCTATCAGATCACCAGCGATTCTCGCCTGAACCACCGAGCGACTGTTATCGGCGGCGTCCTGCGCGACGAATGCCGCGATTTGCTTCGCGAATTCTTTGCAATTCAACGTTCTTTGGGCAAAAAATAGGCTCGTTGCTCGACGACCTTAAGTAGCAGCCCATTCAAAATCGGTTGGCGACTCCTCCACTAAAGGCGTTTTTGGCAAGCATTGATATCGAAGCCTGCTTCGGTCGCAGCAGAAAATACCGATTCATTTCACTCATTTCATCTGCATTTCTTGTTCTGAAAACCAGAACTGGGCGTTAGAATTTCGAGATCGATCTCGATTTCCTGCTTGGGATAAGGCGATGGAGACAGCCATGATGCCAGACGATCCCTCGACTGATGCCGAACTTTCCAACGTAGACGAACATCCAATCCTCCTGGAGTTGGCGGTCGACGAAGAAGGCACGCCTTCGGACAATTCGTCCTGGATGGGCATTACGGCGGGCGTAGCGTTCAGCATCATTTTCCACGGGTGGTTGCTGTTCACGCTCTCGGGGATTGCTTTTGAGGTGCGTGAGCGTTCGGACAGAGAACCGATCGAGACTGTCCTCACCGATCCACCGCAAAATGATATTCCGCTTGAGATCCCCGAGATTAAAAAGTACGAACTCGCCAATCCGGGTGATCGGGAAACCGAAGTCGGCAAGGCCATGAACGCCAGATCGGTGGGGAGGGAGTTTTCGAACAATCCTGTTCAAGAGTCGGCACCGGTCCACTCGGTGAATATGGAGTTTGCCACTCAGAAGGAGTTGCCACACTATGACATCCCACAAGGTCGCGAACTGAGCAAGACTGTCGTCATCCCAGGCACGACCGGCGAAGGCCTCATTCAAATGGATTCGGCTCTCGATCGCGTCACTTGGGAAATCGCTCGGAATCTGCAAGAGAAAAAAGTTCTGGTCGTCTGGTTGATTGACGCCTCTGGCAGCGTGGTTCCGCAACGTCAGGCACTGGTTAAGCGATTGCGTCGGATCTACGGCGAATTAGGAGCCCTTGAGAGCGCAGGCCAATTGCCGCGCCTTGAGCAACCATTGCTCAGCGGTGTCGTTCTGTTCGGTGCGCAAACGACGTTCCTCACCAAAGAGCCAACTGACAAGATTGATGAAATCATTACCGGGATCCAGTCTGCACCGACAGATCCCTCGGGCTTGGAGAACGTCTTTTCTGCCGTCAGCCAGGTCGTGGATCGTTGGCACAAGTATCGAACTGACAATGGTCGCCGAATCATGGTCATCACCCTGACCGACGAAGCAGGCGATGATCACGGCCCTCCGTTGGAAATGGCGATCAATAAATGCCAGCACCACGGCGTTAAGGCTTATGTCATTGGTCCCGCTGCTCCGTTTGGACGCCGTAAGGGGTATATACCTTACGTCGCCAAAGAGAATGGCCGCACATATCAGCTTCCTGTCGACTTGGGGCCAGAATCGGTCGTCGTCGAGAATGTCGATCTCCCATACTGGTACGAAGGCCCGCAACTCACATATCTCTCGTCTGGGTTCGGTCCCTACGCGCTGAACCGCCTCGTGAAGGAGACCGGCGGAGTCTACTTCATGACGAACATGACCACGAATTCAGAACTGAGTACGATTGGTCAGTTCGACCCGGTGATGATGAAGGCATTCGAGCCGGATTATCGATTTGGGTCGCCGGCTGATTTCGCCCAGGATCTGGCCAAACATCATTTGCGAGCCGCGGTGGTCGGTATGGCCGAATACAGTCAGACCACTAATCTTCGCGGGCAAGGAACTCCACAACTCGAATTCCGGGTGCAGGCGAACAACTTCCGCCAACAGTTTACTGAGGCACAGAAATCCGCGGCGATCAGCAGCCTGTCTGTCGACAACATCCTCGCCAGAATGCCGCCCAACACCGAAAAGTTGTACGCCGCAGAAACGTCGCCGCGATGGCGACTCGCGTTTAGTCTCGACTATGGCCGCCTGCTCGCCCAGAAGGTGCGTGCCTTCGAGTACAACTCTGCCTTGGCTCAACTCAAGGGGAGTTACACCGAGTCTGACATCAACAACAAAGTCAACCACATCATTTTTCGTCCCGATAAAGAGCTGAACTACGCGACCTCGCTGCGGAAACAGGCCCGAATTGCTGAGGAACACCTTCAGCGGGTCATTAAAGACGCACCGGGAACGCCATGGGAAATGCTGGCGAAACGCGAACTCAAAGACGGATTCGGAATTCGTCTGGTAGAACGGTTCATTCCACCACCACCGCCAGCCCCCCCATCCGTCGCCGCCGCAACAAAACCCGGTCCCAAAATACGACCGGAACCTCAGGCACCCGCCAAGCCAAAGGCCCCGCCACCAAAACCCGTCGAACCTGTGCTGCCGAAGCTGTAATGGCAATCGCCTCACCGCCACACGAGTAAGTCTGGAGCGTAGGGCCATTTTTCAATCAACGAACCACGTCCGCCAGCCCTCGCTGGCAGACGCTCTGTTCGACCGCAACTCGAAGATTTGCCTACCGAGACCTTGTCGACATTGGCCAGAGAACGTATCCTCTCCCCCTCTCCGGCCCAGGTGGCGGAACTGGCAGACGCGCTAGGTTGAGGGCCTAGTGCCAGCAATGGCGTGCAGGTTCGATTCCTGTCCTGGGCATTGAGTTACGCTGAATTGGAGTCAATTCCCTCAACATTGACACCCGCGAAAAGGCCTCTTGGACTTCCAAGAGGCTTTTCGTTTTTTCTGGGACGGCCTCTGATCTTGCAGGACTATCCGCCTGTTTGTCTCTGGTACCGGGCGTGTCAATGAACCTGTCAAAATCGATGAGAGATTAATGATTTGCTCTCCGTGTTGTAGCCCGTCCACGTGCTTCATCATTGGGTAGCAGTTGTAGCGCGGCCAGCTCGCCGGGTCTGGTGAAATTGGGTTCACTTTTGCTGACTGAAAGAGATCGGCCCTTCGAGAAGGTCTTCCGTCGAGGCCCACAGCCGAATCAAAATAGCGCAGGCTCTCCGTGACAGTGATGTCGCGGCGGAAAGGAATCGGGCTCTAAAACAGTATGAGCACCGAAGGCTGATGTGGAGTTTCGAGACTGGCTAAGTCATCCCTGCAGCCCTTGGATCGCGACACTGAAAACACAGTGGCGACATTGGATGTGTGCCGCAATTCGGCAACCCACGGTCTCGGGGATTGTAGCATTTTCGGAGCTTGGCTAAAACAGCTACAATTGACATCGTGTCTTTACCTGTTCATTCGTGGATCTCATGCATGTTTGACCCCTATCGCAAGTGGCTCGGAATCCCGGTCAAGGACCAACCGCCGAACCACTACCGACTACTCGGTGTTGAATTGTATGAAAGTGACCTCGACGTTATCGAAGGTGCTGCGGAAAGGCAGATGAGCTTTGTCCGGCAATACCAGTCGGGGGAATATGCCGGTGACGCTGCCCGGATCCTGAATGAGCTGGCGATGGCTCGGCTTTGTCTGCTGAGGCCGGCGACCAAGTCCGCCTATGACGAAAATCTGCGGCAACAAATGGCCCCCGTCCAAGAGGAGCCGGATTTCGCCGACTTGCCGATGGCAGAATTGCTGCCGAAGCGATCACGCTCGAAAAAGTCAAAGGCGTCTGGACTGCCTCCCAATATCAAGATCATTGGCGGGGTTGGCATTGCGTTATGCCTGCTCGCGGTGTTCTTGCTGAGCCCGCGTCGATCGCGTCCATCTATCGAGCCACCCCATCAGCCTGCCAGCACGACCTCAACGGCACCACCCACCAATCCGACTTCACTCCTGACCAACAGTGTGTCTGATCGACCGACGACGGAGTCGTTCTTGTGGTCAGATCCCAAGCTGGTAATCGAGCCTGCGGGCGCACCGATCGATCTGTTAAAGGTTGTTGATCTCTCTCGCGATGTCGTTCAAGGTGATTGGCAGCAAACGTCAGATGCCTTGATTGGTCCGGCGCAGGGTCGACTTTATCTGCCGACCAAGGTGCCGGAGGATTATCAATTGAAGATTTCGGCCCGTCGACTGGAAGGTGTCGACGGCTTGCAAATCGGATTCATGATGGCAGGACGGCAGGGAATCGCCTGCCTGGATGGATGGAATTCCACATGCAGCGGCCTGTATCTCGATGAAACGGAGCCGAACAACAACTGCACGACTAAGAAGGGAAGCTTGTTCAAAGGTCAGTCCACCAGTGACATCGTCCTCACCGTGCATCCCGGACATCTGCACGTCAAGTGTGATAATGCGACGGTGATCGACTGGCACGGAAACCCCGAGCGGTTGTATCTGTATTCAGCCTACGGAATGGCTTGCCGCGAATCCACATTTCTGGCAATGACCGACAGCAAGTATGTGATCGAATCGGCGAAACTTATTCCCCTTAAGCCAGCACCATCGAGATCTCGGCTGGCTCGTCTTGATCGAGAAGTCGATGTTCTGCCATTGGCAGATCCTGATCGCGATTCGACACAGGGAATTTGGGCTCTCAACAAGAATTCACTGTCCAGCCCCGAGGGAAATGGAAAGTTCTATCTTCCGACCGTGGTGCCGGAAGAATACACGTTGTCCACAACAGTCGAGTGGCCCGAGAAGGCCTCGGACAATGTCGTTCTGACAATCGGCCTGCCAGTCTCCAAATCGATCTGCCAGTTGGTGATCGTCAACAATGATTGTCTGGGTATCGATACGATTGACGGTCGGCGCTGGAACTCGAATGAGGCTCGACGCTCTGGATCGTACTTGAAAAAGGGGACATCCGCACGCATTGACTGCACGGTCACGAAAGGACGCATCCGCTACGAAATCGATGGACGCACGTTGGTCGATTGGCAAGGAGATCCAAGTCAATTGTCACTTCCCCCTGAGTGGTTTGTTGCCGACGCACGCCGCATGTATCTGGGAACGGCCCAGCATCTCCGTTTTCGCGAAATCAAGATCGGCCCACCGAAATCGCCACCGGCACTTCCATCGCATCCCAGTTTTGCTGTCGGTAAAGAAGTCGATTTGCTGGCGCTGGTTGATCCCGATCGCGACACCATAAACGGGAAATGGGAGAACGACGGCACATCGCTCCGTATCGCCGAGGGGCAGGGGCTCAGTCGCCTCGTCATTCCTGTCGATGTTCCAGTTGAATACAAGCTCACAACACGAGTCATCCGGGAACCCACCAACAAAGACGAACTGAATATCTCCCTCCCGTTCGCCGGTTCGCAGGCCGATCTTGTTTTCGACAATGAGGGAACGATCAGCGGCTTACATCTTGATTTCAAGAACATCAATGAAAACGAGACGACGTATCGAAAGCCAGTCGTTCCCGAGGGCGTCCCCGCCGACCTGACGTTCTGGGTCAGACGAACGGGCTTGAAGGTGACCGGCAACGACGGCACGATTATCGATTGGACGGGCAATCCGGATCGCGCAACGTGGCATTGGAATCGAACGGTTCCGAATGGACGTATTGTCCTCGGTAGCTGGTTCCAAAAATTCAGATTCGAAAAACTGACGCTTGAAGCACTGCCACCATCCAGCTTTCCGCCGGTCCCTCCCATCGCGAAAGATGGCAAACTGCTACCGATTCTGGACGCCAAACGCGATAGCCGACTCGGCGAATGGAAACTGGATTCCGAAGGGTTAGTCAGCACTGCCAAGATCTCCTCCAGGGTTCGCATCCCGGTGGGTCCTCCAGAAAAGTATGTTTTGTCCGCGTCAGTCGAACGGCGCGAAGGAACTGGAGACCTCTATTTTGGTCTGATCGTCGGCGGCCACTGTTGCGCAGTACCTCTCGATGGCGAGGTATCAAAAGCCGGATTGGATCGATTGGATGGCAAACGCTTCATTGATTCCCTGAACTTTACCCAACGGAAGCATGGCTCGCCTATATTCCCAATTGGTACAACCAGCCAGGTGCGCTTTTACGTGCTCCCCGATACTGTCATCGTGAAATGTGGTGAATTGGAGGTGATTCGCTGGCACGGTGACGCACGCCGACTTTCACAAGAACCTAGTTTTTACCCGCCTCGTTATTCGGTTGCTGATCGGACGAATCTCTGGTTGGGGGCACACACAGCCTCTTTTCTTATCAGGGACCTGGAGTTAAAGCCGCTCAGCGATGCGGAAGAAAAGGAAATCAAACAGTTCGGGTCGGATGTTTACCCAACGAAGCCACAACTTGACGTCCCACTCGCGGCCAACTCATTAAAGGTATCAGCAACAACAACGACGTCTGCGACTTCCTCTGGATCGTGGTTGCTCAAACGAAAGCCGGACGGCAGGGCGCTGCTGCTCATGAACGATGGCCGAGATCAGGAAGCGGCCATCGAAGCTTGTCGTCGCGTGCGACTGCCATTTGACTTGTACCCAGAGTTCCCCAAGACGGACTACTCGCGGTACTCGCTGGTTGTCGTGGGTACCAACATGATGGACCACTGGGGACAACCAGCCAATAAGCACCCTGACGCGTTCAAGCCGCTGGCCGACTTTGTCCAATCGGGTGGGCACCTGATGGTGTTCAACGCCTATAACGGTCGAAACATGGAGCACCTGATCCCACTGGGGGTCACCACAGGCTTCAATCATTCCTGGACCTTCGAGAAAGTCCCCGGCGCAACAGACATCCTGTTCAACGGGGCCGAAGACCTGATTCCGGCCGGCAATTACCTGCAGCAAGCGGGCAATTTCACGGTCCAGAAGCCGCATGTCGTGATGTTACGCCGCGGCCCGGGGTCATTTGCGGGAGAACCTGCTTTCGCCACCTTGCCTCACGGAAACGGTCGTCTGACGTATAGCTCCGTTGAACCCGCATACGGTGAGCCGCCCGGATACTGGTTATTTCAAGCCGCGATCCGGTGGGGTGCTCGCGGCGGGCCGGTGACAACAAGTGATCTCGAAGCCGCCATCACGAATGACGCGGAATTACTACTAGATCCTGACCCCCGCGCGAAAAAGTTGGAAATTCTGGAAGCCAAATATGGGCTTAAAGACAAACCAGTCGTGATCACCCCAGCGGTGAGTGCAGGAGCGAAGTCAGGACGGTTGATGCCGTTCCTGCCGAGCAGATGAGTCGTGTGAAGA
>CBIHQO010000254.1:0-8264 GCA_966211735.1 uncultured Schlesneria sp. | reverse complement strand
GAATGGTCGCAATGCCTGAAAGGCCCAGCGAAATGATGGATTAGATGAAGTTGACGCCAAAACTGGCTATCGCTGGTCGCGACTCCACCAGAAATAACGCGTCGCTTCCCGAAGCATGAGGTGACATAGAGGCGCGCATCGGAGCCTTACGATAGAAATCGCTGCCACCGAATTCAACAACAGACAACCAAGTCGAGTCACCGTCGTTCGCCCACGCACCAGCCACTCTGTTCGCCACACGAATTCCATCGGGTGAAGTCGGAACATTTTTGGCCGATTCAAGCACGCACCCGCGGTGACGTTGCACGATCAAACCGCAAAGTTCGCTAAGGTTGCCTGCGGCCACCCACTTCCCATGCAGTTTTGGAGATTTGTACCGTCCGTAAATCATATTTTAGAATCGTTAGCTTCTTTAGGACGATAGTGGAAGTGATGGGAAGTTTGCCTGCGTTTGAATCACCACTCCCCCTCCATCCGGTTGCCGGGATGGGGAGGCACTCGCACTGGTGGATAGTCGTAAGCTACTACAAGGTTTCATGATGCGAAGCTCTTACTTGCGTGGGATCGTGGCGGCAGCGGCCACAATTCTCGTTCATGAATTCACAGTGGCCGCCGAACCACAGGGGGCCCCGATCCCACCGACGCCGCCATTCGCAAGCCCGGATATTAAGCCGACCTTTGCAGATTGGTTGACCGCCCGACCAGTGGCGCTGGCCAAGAAAGTTGCCTTAACCGATCCGCTGCAAAAGCCACCGTTTGCCGGTCAACCGCCGGATTCGTTGAAGGGCATGGCAGCCGGAATTCGCGCCGTCCAATTAGATGCGCCAAACCGTGCCAAGGCCGCCGCATATCTGGGGACAGTCGACTGCGTGACCTACCCACAGGCTCAGGCCATGCTCATCGCGACCGCCGAAGAAGATCCTTCCGAGGACGTTCGCTATGAAGCGGTCATGGCACTGCGAATGATGATGACTCGTGGTTGCTGCAATATGGACACGGTTTGCCAGTGCCCGTCCTGTAATTCGCGAAAATCTGCCGCGGCCGAAACCGAACAACATGCGAAGCGAGCCCAGCAGGCACTGGTCCATGAAGCAAAAGGGCCAGCCAAGAGAGTCGCTCGCAAGGCCAACAAGACAACTCAGGAAACTCGGTATGACTGCTGCCGAGGCTGCTGTAACGAGAAGGTCCTGAATGCGTTGGCGAGTATCGCCTATGGCAAAGATGACCAGTGCTGCTATCTCGAGCCTTCCGAGCGAGTCCGGCAGGCTGCTGCAGATGGACTGTCGCTGTGCGCAGTCTCCGCGGCACCATTGTCGACAGTACCTCCCGTACCGCCAACAGTTGATCCCGTAATTCCACAGGAAGTGAAACCGCTCGAAGAGAAGGAAGTCAATCCGACCGCTCCTTCTCCAGAACTGAAGTCCACACTCGTTCCCCCCGCGCCCCTCTCCGCGCTCGATGGAACCAAAGCTTATCCTGCGATCCCCGCACTGGGCGGGTATTGCATCGTGGGTCTCAAGGATCGTCAGTTCGTTAAAGCCAACGCTCAGTTCTCTTCGGTCTACGAAGAGCACACATATTACTTCGCGTCCGCTGCTGCAAAGAAAGCGTTTGACGCTGATCCGGCCAAGTTCGCCATCGTGTATGGCGGCGTTGATCCAGTGGTCTGGCTGGAACGGCATGAAATCGTTCAAGGCCAGTACCTTCGTGAATTCAGCGGGCGGTTCTATCTGTTCTCCGAAAAAGAGATGTGGCAGAAGTTCAAATCAACTCCAGAGAGATTTGTGCTCGGTGGGACAGATTCCTCGCGGCAAATCGTGGGGCGTTAGTCCAAAGACTCCTTGGTGATTTCGGTCGTGAATCGCGAATCGTGGTCCTCGTAATTTGTCATCCAGCCCCCAACTAAGCACAGACAGTTATCCGAGAAAGTTTCCAATGAAGACTTCAATTTGGAAGAAGTTCTGCCTGGTGCTGCCGCTCGTGGCTGCTTCTGTCGGATCTGATGCGTGGGGACAAGCCTTTACGCTCGATTCCAATGTGACGACGGTCTCCAATTCGGCAGACGAAGTGCTATTCGACACTGCGCTTGTCACTCCCCAGCCGAACTGCGTGACGACACCGCCCTACGGCGCTGCGGCTCATGGCGCGATGCCATCGCAGCCCCAGATGCAGCAGCCCCTGGCTCCCGATACCCTGTTCAATCCAGCAGCGACGCCGGGTGCTCTCTCCGCCGGTCAAGGGGCGCTGACGGCGCAGACCTCCGTGGCGTCGTTGATGCCCGGTGGTTACTTGGATCCCGCCGCGCCAGTCACCATGTTCCGACTGCGTTATGACGACGGAATCAACAATCGCTTCCCCGATCGTGGCGAATACTTCTACGCGAAGTGCGGTTGCTTCCGCGATCCTGCCCTCGCAGGCAATACGCTGGATCCCAATGCAAGGGGCCCGCAAGGGGCCAATCTGAGCGTCAACTATCAGGACGTTCGCCCCTACTTTGAATATGCGTTCAACACGAAGTTCTCGGTGTTTACTGAGCTTCCCGTTCGATTTGTCAGCTTCAACTCGATCACAACTCCACCAGGAACCCAACAGGGGCTGGGAAGCGAAGGTGGCCTGTCCGATATGAATGTTGGCTTCAAGTACGCCTTCGTCGCTGAAGAGAATCGTTACTGGACGTTCCAGCTGCGAACCTATATCCCCACCGGCGATTCCTACCTGGGTCTCGGCACGGGACACGTCAGCATCGAACCGTCACTGCTGTACTATCGACGCTTGACCGATCGATTGCTGCTTCAGGGGCAATTTACCGAGTTTGCACCTGTCGGAGGATCGGGCTTCGCCAGTAACGTCCTGCAATACGGTGGAGGCTTGGGCTACATCCTGCATCAGGGCGAGAGAGCCACCGTCATTCCCACATTGGAAATGGTCGGCTGGACCTTCATTGGTGGCCAGGAGTTCAACCCGGTTAGCGGCATTCAAAGTGCCTCGGGTGACACCATCGTGAATATCAAGCCAGGTGTTCGAATCGGGATTGGACGTGCCCCGGCTCCGATGGCGATGCAGCAACAATCGATCTATGCCGGTTTCGGAATTCCGGTCACAGGAGACCAGTTCTACAGCAACCTGTTCCGCGTCGAATACCGTTACGTGTTCTAGAAGGGCCGACCATTTCAAGTCGTCGCCATTGGCCTCTTCCCGGCAAGGTTGAACCGACGATTGCAGTTGGGTCCCACTGGCGGCAGCCTTGGGCCGCCAGTGTCCTCGCGTCGCTGCGAGCAAAGCTGCCCCACTCAGACTTGAGACAGCTTCAAATAGATCGCGAATAGCACTACGAATGCAACGCTGACGACAAACAGGCTTGCCAGCATCGTCTGTAGCCATGTTGCGCCGGTCAAAGGTTCTACTCCCCCGCTCAGGGGTTCTCCGGAAAGCTCGGTTTGGCTTGGCTTTCGAATCAGGCGAGCTAACTCATTGGCCCACGCCTGCCTCGCATCGACGGACATCGATGCCCCGCCGGGTAACGGTTGATGCAAGTGCTCGCGAAAAGCCTCGCCGATGTCGCCTTCAAAGCCCAGGACCAGACACAAGTACCAGGTTTCGATGACATCAGATGAACTCGATCGCGCTGCTCGCTCGCCATATTCATAAAACCGCCAGGCGCGATTTTTCTCCGCGAAATAGTCGAACTCCAGCGTAATGTCTTTCCAGTCCGCGTCTGCTGCCGTGAGCACTTCGTCGACCCAGTACAGCAATGCGCGTCTTGCCAGATCGAAGTCCTCAAATCGTTGACCCGGCTGGTTGGAGGCCGACGCGGTCAACGCGTCCAGATCCATACGAATGAGCTTCTTCTCTTCGTTCAGATCAGGTCGTTCGTGGCGTTCGATTCGGTCGATCAGATCAAGCACTGAATCGAAAATTCGGTTGACCGGTTGAGCGAATTCAGGTGTCATGATGGCATCTGCGGCATGGCGTAAAGGGCGAAAGATAATGCGACCAGCTGTCCCTGGTCGGTTCGAACTTGGATGGTCTGCTCTCCATCAATTCCCCCAATGACCTGCTTCTCATTGAAGCGGATCCCCAGGTTCAATGTTTTCTCGACAGCTTGCCACGCTTCTGAACCGCGATCCAACTTCCAATACGTCCACGAAGTCCCAGGAAAGTCCCGCGGGGGCGATGCTTCAGGTCTGGCTTTGACTCCCCCCTTGCCGCCTCGGTAGATGTTCTCCACAACGTCGCTGCTGCCGACCTTCAAGTCCAGTCGATCGGTCAGCAGTTTATCGACTTCGTTAAATGACAGGCTCGACTCGACACCCATATAGAACGTCCATCCCGGTGTCAGCCATTCACGTTCCAATCGAACCTGCATCTGCAGACCAGCGCCAACAAAGGGCCGTTTGATATAGGCGCGACGTTGTTTTTCGTGATCCAGATCCAGCAGTCGCCGAACAGCGTGAAAGCATCCTCCCAGGTCGTCGTGATCGTAAACGGGTACCTTCGGCATCCGTCGCTCGGGCAGAAAGATGGAAATCTGTCCGACGATACGGCACAGTTCCATGTACGCGGTGAGGGGATGAATACCACGAACAAACGGCAGGTTGACAAGATAACCGAGTGATGTGTTCAGTGCGTGCAACTTGAAGATCCGTTCCAAGTCCTCACGGTGACCGCTTTCAAATGCGACACCGCGATCCAGCATATTCCGTGCAAGTTGATCAGCCAGGCTGCCCAGCTGATCATTGACGTTGCCCAGAATGCGATCCTGCAAATAAGACCAGGCGTCGCAGGCCAGCAAGGGAGGGATGTAATCCGGATCAATTTCAGGTGGAGCTTCAGCAACGGAACCCAGTCGCAGCCGCATGACAGGGACCGTCTCGTATCCGGAAAGCTCTTCGTCTCCCAGCAGTAGCCGCGACCGCAGCCAACGGACATTCATCACGAGCGGGTTGCCGGCTTGATTTTCGTCTTCGACCTCCTGCGATTCGACGGAATAGCGACAGACCACATCAGCCGAATGGTTGTCGGCATTCGTTCGACCGAGTTGCAGCCGAGGAACTGCAACATGCACCATCAGGCGGTCTTGCGAATTGCGGAATGCGGTACGCGGAATTTCAACTGGAGCCAGTAACGCGTCTTCGGGAAATCGCACGAAAGTTCCGTCGCGCAGCCGCACATGCAGCGTGCCCAGCGAAACGCGCCAATTGGAGAGGGCGTCTGAGTCGAGGTCGATCTTTCGTAAGCCGTACGCATACCCGACATGCCACTGTTGGGCCAGCCCCATTTCTTCCTGCAGCCGGCGCTCTGCCAACTGAAAGTGATGCGGACTGATAAACAGCCCCTCGGACCAATGAACGGCGTGGTTTGTCATGAAATGATGCTGAACTGAGAAAAAAAGTCAGAGTGGACGTACCGAGCTAGCCTTCGCAATCCGATAGTCATCAATTCGATTCCGTTTCGCAACCATAGCCAGATCGCCAAGTCGCTGTAAATCGGGCACACCATGCCGGTATGGCAATTTGTAGCAGCCATCGGAGCGGTGCTATCGCGCCAATGTGCAAATCGGCTAAAGAGTAAACAGTCTCTGGATCGCACCT
This sequence comes from uncultured Schlesneria sp., assembly GCA_966211735.1. Taxonomy (GTDB): domain Bacteria; phylum Planctomycetota; class Planctomycetia; order Planctomycetales; family Planctomycetaceae; genus Schlesneria. The sequence goes on along the minus strand of CBIHQO010000254.1, from coordinate 2,673 downwards.
GTCGAAATTGAATCTGATCCCACGAGAACTTCTTTTTTAACCCAAGTCAACGTTTGGCAAAATCTACCGGACTTGTTGGCGAACCCGGCGAGCGGATCGAAATATCATTTTCAAAGCAATCTCTTTGCCACCTCGTTGAATAGGTAATCCGGATCAAACGTTCGGCTGATAGGGTTCGATGCATGACAGACTCTCCCTGCAAGCTGGTCGCCTCGACGTTCATTGCGTCCCTGCTGATCGCTCTAGCCTGCCAGGCAAAAGCGGATGCATTTTATTGCGGTGCCGCGAGCGCCCGCTGCTGTCCGGCCGAAATTGGTACCCATTGGCAATCGTACTGCGAAGCTCGAAACACTTGCGCTGTCACCTACAAGACCATCATCGAAACGGTCTATGAGCCGCAAACGGTAACCTGTTGCCGCGTCGTCTACGATCGTTGCACGGAAGAAATCCCGGTGACCTGTTCACGATACGTCTATGACGTCAATTACCGAGACGAATGTAGCTCGTTCTGCAAAACCAGCTTCGAAACCCGATTCAAAGATGTCTGCTGTACCGTCAAAAAGCCGGTTTTCCAAACGGCGTATCGAGATGTCTGCTGTACGGTCAAAAAACCAGTCTTCCAAACGTGTTACCGGGATGTCTGCTGCCAGTTGAGTCAGCCGACCTTCCAGACAAGCTACTGTGATGTCTGCTGTAAGGTCTGCCGTCCGATTTACGAGACAAAATATCGTGATGTTTGTTGTCCCACCTACAAAACCGAGACAGATCGCTGCCAAAAACAAGTCTGTTTCACTGTCTGCAAGCCGGTCACCGAGACGCGTCAGATCGAAGTTTGCACGGGCGACTGGGTGACTGAAACACGTCAGATTCCCTGCCCCGCTTGCCATCCAGACGGCTGTACGTCCGGTGCTAATTGCCAAACTTTTCAAACCATCTGTTGCCGTCGCTGGATCCCACGGACCGAGATTCGCAACATCACCTGCACTCGAACGGAGTTGGAAGTGGTCCAGCGGTCCGTCGACTGCGTGACATCACGATTTGTCCCTGTCTGCTCGGTGAAGCAGGTTCCTTACGTCTGCGTCCGTTACGAACAGCAGTGCATATCAAAACGCGTCCCCTACATCACTCGTTCGTGCGGCTGCGAAGTCGTCACTCGGCGCATTCCTTACATCGTTCAAACTTGCAGTTGCGAAACAGTCTCTCAAAAGGTCCCTTACATCACTCAGGTCTGCAACTGTGAAACAACGATCAAAAAAGTCCCCTACATCTGCTGCCTGACGACGCGCGACTGCCGCACTTGCCGCGTTCCCTATCTGACATGTCGGAAGGTCTGTGAAACGAAAACAGTGACCAAAACCTCGTTTACCCCGCGCGTCATTCGAGAAACACGGATCTGCTGTATCCCAAGATCAATCTGCCGCAAGGTCCCGATCTCGTCCTGCTGTCCCGCGGGCTGCTCCGAACCTGTTTGCGTCCCCTGATGCGGCGATTCGGGCGGTTTGACCTCATTGAGCCTTCCTGGGCGCGAGCGACCTCTTCTTGACGCGCCTTGTCCTTGGTTGCCAGCCAGGAGGCATGGCCGCATGCCTCGCGCCGGCCGATGCATCCGCAAATCCATAACTCTCCGAGCGTCAATTCGGCAGGGCCCAAATCTCGGGTGACACGCCGAATTAAACCCGACTCAATGTCCCGGTGGACCCACCGAACGAGTCGGCCTCGACGCCAAGCCTCTGCAGGATCGTGACGAAGAGCTTCGCCAGCGGAAGCTCTTCGACTTCAATCTTGCCGGTCCATCCGGCATCAGTATCGATCCCTGCGCCGGCCTGATTGTCTTCATTTCCCTTGCCGAACTTCAGGTACCGACCGTTGGTGAAACCGAGGTTCTTGCCACCGGCTGAAATGATCGGATAGTTGCGTGAGAGGTGGAAGCTGCTGGAAGCAGAACCATGCATGGCAAGCGTGTTGTCCAGCATGTTGCCGTTGCCGGTCGGCTCGGGTGTATCCTTCAGTCTCTGTGCGAAGCGACCGAATTCCTCTGCTTGATAGCGATTATAGGTGCCCAGGTTCTTCCAGCCACCGGGCTTCTTGACTTCATGAGTCAGGCCATGAGCACCATTCAGACCAACGGCGAGTGACAGCAGATCGTGTGGACCTTCGCCATTTTCTCTCCCCAACTGGAACGTCGCCACGCGAGTCGAATCACTGAGGAAGGCGAGGTAGATCAGTTCATACATCGTCTGGAAATAGAGCCGGGCCTCTTTGGGTTCGGCATCCAGATGCAGGTTGTGCGTGTCGACTTGGGGAACCGGCGTATCAATCCACCGTTGCGCCTTCGCCAGCTTCAGCTCCGTATCGCGCACCGCGTCAAGATATTGCTTAAGCGTCGCTTGATCGTGACTGGAGAGTTGGCGTCCCAGCGAGCGAGTATTGTCAATCAGCAGATCCAGGGCACTCTTGCTTCTCGCCAGTCGTGCAGCTGCGTCTTTGCTGCTCGTCACGAACAGCATGTCGAAAATTTCCTTGGGCTTATTCATCGCCGGAATCGGCCGACCTTCTCGATTGAAGGACTGAGTCTGCGCACCACGCGGACCGCCGACACCGCCATTGGTCGACATCACCAGCGAAGAGTGTCGAGTGAAGTCGCCTGCGTGTTCCGCATACGCCTGATCGAGC
>CBIHQO010000253.1:0-8268 GCA_966211735.1 uncultured Schlesneria sp. | reverse complement strand
GCATGCGAGTGCCTGTCGGCTTCCTTTGCTTCTGGAACTTCCGTCAGCGTAGCCTCCGTGAGGAGTAGTACCCCAGCGACCGAGACGGCATTTTCCAATGCGACCCTGACGACCTTTGTGGGATCGACGATACCGGCGTCCAGCAAATTGACGTAAGTCCCTTTCGCGGCATCAAAGCCACTGGTCTTGGGCTGACTTCGCGTCCGATCAACGACCAGTCCTGGATCGAAACCCGAGTTCTCGGCGATCTGTCGTGTGGGAGATTCCAGCGCCAATCGAAGAATGCGCAATCCCGTGCGCTCGTCACCGTCGCAATCCGCTTCGAGCTTCTCGAGAGCGCTAACAGCGTACAACAGGGCGCGTCCTCCACCTGGCACGATCCCCTCAGCTAAAGCGGCTTTGGTCGCGCTGATTGCATCGTCAAAGGCCTCTTTCCGATTCTTCATCTCTGCTTCGGAAGGCGCGCCGACTCGAATGACGGCGACACCACCCGATAGCTTCGCCAGTCGCTCCTGCAGCTTCTCTTTGTCATAGTCGGATGTTGACTTCTCAATTTGCCGGCGCAGGTCTTTGCAGCGATCTTGTATGGATGTCTTGCTCCCGGCCCCGCCGATAATGGTCGTATTGTCCTTGTCGATGACAACACGCTTGGCACGTCCCAGATCCTTCAGCAGGACAGAATCCAGTTTCATCCCGAGCTCTTCCGCGAGAAATTGGCCTCCCGTCAGAATGCCGATATCGTCCATGATGGCTTTGCGGCGATCCCCGTATCCGGGTGCCTTCACCGCGGCACAAGCAATCACGCCTCGCAATTTATTTAGAACAAGCATTGCCAGCGCATCGGGATCAATGTCTTCAGCAATGATGAGCAATGAAGATTGAGCTTTGACCACTTGTTCGAGCAGCGGCACAAGATCTTTGCTGTGACTTAATCTTTTGTCGTAGAGCAGGATGTACGGATCGTCGAGTGCTGCGACCATTTTCTCCGTGTCACTGACGAAGTAAGGCGAGAGAAAGCCGCGATCAAACTGCATCCCTTCGACGATCTCAATACTGGTTTCCGTCCCTTTGGCCTCCTCGATAGACACCACTCCTTCCTTGCCAACCTTCTCGACCGCTTCAGCAACGAAGACACCGATGCTCTCGTCGTTATGAGCAGAAAGTGCCGCGACGTTGACCGTTTCCTGATGCGTTTCCACAGGACGCGACAGCTCACGCACCGCTGCGACTGCCGCCAGCAAGCCCCGGTCCAGACCCCGCTTCAGGTCGATTGCGCTGGCACCGGCAGCCACGTTCTTCAAACCTTCCGCAAAAATCGCATGGGCCAGGATTGTTGCCGTGCTCGTTCCGTCACCGACCACATCACCTGTCCGCTCGGCCGCTTCTCGCAACATCTGCGCGCCCATGTTCTCGTCGGGATCTGGTAGCTCGACCTCTTTGGCGATGGTCACCCCATCATTGCAGACGAGCGGTCGACCGAATTTGCGTTCAATGAGGACGCACTTCGACTTGGGCCCCAGCGTCACGCGGACGGCATCGGCCAGCAAGGACGCGCCGCGAAGAATCTTCTCTCGTGCGGCACCTTTGAATAGAAGCTTCTTATGACTCATAAAATTCTGGTCCTCTCGATAATCGGGTGGATGGCGATTTCTCAGCGGGGATGATGAGGTCTTTGAAACTCATCAAGACCGCGGACATCATTTAATCCTCGATTCAATCCACGGACCTCCGACGCCATTTCGGCAAATCGTAAGTCCTGCCGTTCGACACTACCGCCGCGGCAGCGGCCGATCGCATAAGGACTCTTTTTGTCCCCGTCACCCTATGCCATAGGAAACGTCGTCAGTGATTGAGGAACATGGGTACCGGGATACCTGTCAGCAAGCTTTTCGTGACCGAGCCAAACAGTGTTTCCTTGTACCACGGTTGGCCGTAGGCACCGATAACGAGCAGGCCGGCAGGAACCTCGCGAGCAAAGCCGATTAACGAGGCGGCGACGCTGTCGCCGATGGAAATGACGTGCTTTTCCGCGTTCAATGAGTGGACATTCAGGAAATCATTGGCACGCGCGAGGACTTCCTGCATTTGAGCAGGTGTATTACTGACTCCCACCAGGTGCAACGGGTGGCCGTAGTAGAGCCCAGAAGAAACAAATGACTGTAGCGTCCGCGCAGCTTGCACACTGCCATCATAGGCAATCATGACGCTGGAAGATCTTGGGATCTGCTGACATCCCAGAATGATCGGCCGCGGCGAATGGCGGAGGATATCGACGAGCATGTCAGACGGGCCAGTGTCCAGTCTGTCCACGTTTGAACGTCGCCCGAGAAACAGCAAATCGTGACGCTGTGCCTCCTCACCGAGGATTGCGGCTGGGCTCCCCTCCACGAGAAGCACTCGGGCCGCTACACCAAGATCGAACGCACGATTCGCTGCCCGTTTCAGCCCATCGCTTACTTTGTGTCGCTCCAATTCCACCAGTTGGGGATCGCATCCGATTGAGAAGTCGCCTACTCCCATTTGAACAGGTTCGAGTTCTGCCGCTGGAACTGGATCGACGACACCGAGACAAGTGACTGGGATCTTCAGTTGGTTGGCCCAGGCGAATGCGACTTCGCACGAGGCATGACTGTCTTCGCTTCCGTTAAGACCGACCAGCAAACTTCGCAACATGTTTCGCCCCCCCCCGGGTATCCTGTGATGTCAGAGTCGAACCGGTAGCAATGTCTCATCAGCTCCACCTTCAGTGGCCAGAAGCGGGTGGTGCTCATGCCTCGGTCGATGAGAAATGCTCGTGGAACTCATTCCGCCGCCAACGGCATCGCCGATCTCAATATTGCAGATGTCATTCCGACAACAGGAAATCCTGCATCTTCTCGATTCTTTCCTGGCAGGTGCCCATTCGAAGGGTTTGGATGCGGCTCCTAGCAATTGACCTCGATTGAAATTGGCTGAATCAACGCCAGCTGAGAAAAAGTCGCCATGAAATACCGTCCTCGTTAGACGTGTGACCCGGACAACCGAGTGCTTTCTTGATGACAAACTACGCGGCACACAACTTGCCTTGGAGCGTGAGGAACGCATGCTGCACTTGCTGAGCCGTACTCGAAGGCGGGAAACATCGCGCTCCCTTGATCTCCTGTGATCTAATGCCATTTGTGAACGAGTGACCGAATGTATTGGATTGCTTTGAAGATGCTGACAGGAGATCGCAGTAAATATATTGCGATCATTCTCGGCATCACATTCTCCTGCGTACTGATGGCAGAACAGAGCGCGATGTTCTGTGGAATCATGTTGCGGACCACGAGTCAAATCCGGGACGTTCACGATGCTGATATCTGGGTAATGAACCCGAATGCTCGTTACATGGATGACTTGAAGGCAATCGCCGATACCGCCTATTTGCGAGTCCGTGGGGTCCCAGGTGTTGCCTGGGCTGTCGATTTCTACAAGGGGGCCGGGCAGGTTCAACTTCCGAACGGGACTTACCAGGGTGTCATTCTTTTTGGCATCGATGATGCCACGCTCGTTGGTGCACCGCAGCAGATGGTGACGGGACGAATCGGTGACTTACAAACTCCCGACTCGATTATCATCGACAAGGCGGGATACCACTTCTTGTTTCCAGGGGAGCCAATCAAGCTGGGCAAAACCATGGAAATGAATGACCGGCGCGCGGTCATCGTTGGCATCTTCGATGCCTCGGCCACATTTTCGACGCAACCCGTGATCTTTACTCGGTTCAGTCAGGCGACGCTATTCATTCCACCTTATCGAAGAACGCTCTCGTTGGTGCTTGCCAAAAGCGCCGAGGGCGAGTCGGCCGACGTCGTTGCGCGGCGAATCGAAATTCAAACTGGGTTACAGGCTCATTCGCGAGACCAATTCTGCTGGAAGACGATCCTGTACTACCTGAATAACACCGGCATTCCAGTGAATTTCGGGATGACGGTGCTGCTGGGATTTGTCGTCGGGTGCACAATCGCGGGACAGACGTTCTATCTGTTCACAGTCGAAAATCTGCGGCAGTTTGGCACTTTGAAGGCGATGGGCATGCGCGACAGCAAAATCATCCGCATGATCATTGTTCAGGCACTCACCGTCGGAGCCATTGGATACGGACTGGGGGTCGGGCTGGCAACCGTATTGGGACTGCTGATGCGGGCATTTCGTCCGATCCTGTCCTTTTTTCTTCCCTGGCAGGTTCTCGCTCTAACGGCGGTTGCCGTACTGGTCATCGTCCTCTTGGCCAGCTTATTGAGTATTCGGCGTGTCATGGTGCTCGAACCCGCGATCGTGTTCCAGTCATGATTCAATTGCCCACCACTCCGGCCGTTATCTGTCGGGACGTGACCAAGGACTACGGTGAGGGAGAATCTCTGATCCGAGCACTCCGTGGAGTGACGGTCGAGATTTTCCCGGGCGAATTGACACTGCTGGTCGGTCCCAGCGGTTGCGGAAAAAGTACACTCATCTCCATTTTGGCGGCAACATTGAACGCCACTGGGGGGCCATATCGAAGTTCTCGGCTCCCGGCTACGTTCGCTCGACAAGAATGCGAGATCCGATTTCCGTGCTCAGAATGTTGGTTTTGTTTTTCAGCAGTTCAACCTGTTGCCAGCCTTGACCGCCTCCGAAAACGTTGCCGTTCCACTTGTGATTCAGGGGCATTCGAAAACCGCGGCTGTGGCCCGTGCTGTGAGCGTACTGGGATCGGTCGGGATGGGAGACCGAATCAACTCGTTGCCGACGAAATTGTCGGGAGGACAGCAGCAACGAGTGGCGATTGCCCGAGCCCTTGTTCACGAGCCGCGCTTGCTGGTGTGCGACGAGCCGACCTCGGCAGTCGATGCCAAAACCGGACAGACAATTATGTCTCTCATACGTCAACTAGCGCTCAGCCGCAATCGGGTTACCGTCGTCGTCACACATGACCCTCGAGTCTTGGGCTTTGCTGATCGGATCATCACACTCGAGGACGGTCGCGTTTCCCAGGATAAGCGAGTCCAGGCGGAAGTCCTCATGCAAGAAAATCAATTATGATGCGTACCCGATCCCTGGGGCACTTCGTGCTTCCCGTCGTGGCAATCGTGATGTTGACCTTCGCGGTGAGCTACGCGTTGCATTCGCAGCGCGAACTTCCAATTAAACCCCCACCCGTTACTCCAGCTACGAATCCGTTTGGGACGGTCGTGGCTGGCAGCGGTTTCGTTGAGCCAGCGACCGAAGCAAGCACGCAGTCCATGATTACGGTGGGCTCCAACCTTTCGGCTGTCGTCGTCAACGTCGGCGTTCGCATCGGTCAGGAGGTCCAGAAAGGCGATCTGCTGTTTCAATTGGATAACCGAGCCCTGACCGCGGAACTTCGCGCCCGTGAAGCGGCAGTCAGAGCCGCCGAAGCCCAACTGAACAAACTCGAGAAGCAACCGCGGCCAGAAGAGATCCCGCCGCTGGAAGCCGCAGTCCGCGCGAACATCGCCTCTGTCGCCACTGCCATTGACATACGGGACCGAGACCGACGACTGCGGAGCACTCAAGCGATTACCGAGCAAGAACTGTTCGCCAGCGAGCAAGCAGTCAATACCGCCCAAGCCCAACTTGAACTTTCTAAAGCGAACCTGGCACTCTTGAACGCGGGGGCATGGGAGGCTGATAAGCTGATTGCCAGTGCCGCAGTCGATCAGGCAAAAGCCCTTCGTGATCAAACTCGAACCAGTCTGGAACTGCTTGATGTTCGGGCTCCCGTCACGGGAACCGTATTGCAAATCAATGTACGCCCGGGTGAGTTTGTTGCTGCATCGCCGACGCAGTCGCTGATTGTCATGGGCGACCTGCGGACCTTTCATGTGCGCGTCAGCATCGATGAAGAAGATATCCCCAGACTCAAGCTCAACGCGCCCGCCGGTGCGATGCTTCGGGGTGACTCGCAGAAGAGGCAGATTCCCATGTCCTTCGTTCGAATTGAACCCGCCGTCATTCCGAAGACTTCATTGACCGGTGCGAATACCGAACGCGTGGATACACGCGTCATGCAAGTGATCTATTCCATCGATCCCGAGCACACGCTCGTCAAACAACGCAAGATCTTGGTCGGGCAGTTACTCGATGTCTTTATCGATGTGAATTGAGCAAGGCAGCCTGCCTCAGTGTCGCCCGCACGCGGTTCTTAAAAATCACCATCTTGAAGGCCGACGTTGGCTTGAACCAGCCCCGACTTGAACTCGATTTCCGACTAGCGAGCTCGACGATGCATGGCCGCAGAATTAAGCCAGGACTCGTCCACATTTTAGCTCCTCGACGCTCCACAGAAACTAACGTTCTGGGCCGACCACCACGTCTGACTACTCGATGCCCGGCGATCTACCAATTCATATTCACATCGGGAAGTGCAGCGATCAATGCGCGACTCGGTCGTTACCCTCACCGATGAAACGTGGTGTCAACGATCAGGTCTGGACAATCGAAGAAATAGTCGATCTACTTCGGATGTGCAATCTTGCCTGGCGATCGGATTGCAATCAACAAGCCCCAGCCACAAACCGGGGCGCATTCGCTTCCATCATTGGATATCAAGAAGCGATCGACTCTACCGCTTCACGGTCGCATCGGTCCGGGTGCTGGCAAACTTGGTCGATCCGCTCAACCGAGCACTGCCTCTATCCGCGTGTCGGTAGCAGGAGCTCGGTCAGACGGAGATGCAAATCAGCCTCTTTCATCCCAATTAAGTCCTTGGATACCTCGAGCAATATTTTTTGCTGAAGTTGCGGCGTGTACATGTTCCTCAGGGTTCCAAGGAAGAGTGGCGGGGCCACGACGACAAGCTTATCGAATTTTCCTTCCTGACAGGCCTGTACAAGATAATCGATCAACTTGCTGACAAGGTGCTGTGCGGTCAGATGCGCTCGGTCCGTGTGGGGTTCAACGGCGGACCGCGAAGCGCCACGCAACTGCATTCGACCGGGCGAGTCGCTTTCCGTCTCCTGAGCTTTTTGGCGGCCTTCGGGATGCTCGAATTCGGCCACGATCTGATATGTCGGGCGAGGACCCGGAACTGCGTGGAAGATCCTCGCACGGCTGCGATCTGCGACCAGAACCCATGTCTTCTCCATGTCGGACTTCCTGTGTTCGTTTTGATTGAGGCGGCCGATGTCTGCGAATGGCATCACGCTGCATAGTTCTGTCGACAGGCCGCACACTGTGTGCCGCGATCAGAGGATTCTGCCGGGGCACGTGAATCCACGATTAAGGTGGTTTCGGCGTTTGTCGACGACACACGGCCATCGTTGGTGGCGAATATTGTTCAGGTGGTCGGAAATCGAAATCGAAAAAGTGTCCCGGCAGCGATCAGGAATGACATGACCTGACATGAATCACCGCGAACATGAGGGCGCCACAATTCAAATGGCGCGAAGGTTGTTGACTGTAAATACGCTGAAAAGCAAGGCCGGGTCATCTCGAACAATGACCTCGGCACCCCGCCGCAGTTTGGCGGTCGCCACGAAATGGCAATTCGATCGACTTCGGCGAGCGATTTGCGAGTGTCATTGTATGACACCCGGTGAGTGATCTAACACTGCCTCAATGAGCAAGGATCACTACCCTCGCCCGAGAGGGGGGGCCGCGCTGGTGATCGAGACGACTGACAGGTAACCATCTGATGTTAAAGATTCTTTTTCCTACGGACTACTCCAAGTGTAGCAATGAAGCGTTGCGGTATGCCGTTTCTCTGGCGAGCGAATCCGGCGGAAGGCTGCTGATACTGCACGTCATTGAGCCGATGTCACCCGCTCTGGTTCCCGATCCCGAGCCGAAATCCAATCCGTATCGAGCGGAATTTATTGGCCTCTTGAAGTCGTTGCTGGTTGACAAGCCTTCGGTTGCTTACGAAGAACGCACGGTGATCGCGTCACCGGTGGTCGCCGTCGTGAGCGTGGCCGAAACGGAGTCTGTGGATCTGATCGTAATGGGGACGACGGGCAGAACAGGGGTCAAGCGGTTGCTGCTGGGGAGTGTTGCCGAGGAGGTTGTTCGCCGGGCTCCCTGCCCGGTTCTGACATTGAAGGTTGTCGAACCTGAAAATGCAAAACGCCGCGTCCAGGCCGCCTCGGTCGGTGCCTGGCCAATAGAAACGGCGGGAGCGGTCAGCGGTCCACATTTGACATCCGAAGAAACCGAAGGCAATCCCGCGTTGTCGCTGCTGCTTCGCGGGATTCATGCGAGAGCATCGGACATTCACCTTGATGTTGTCGGCACGGATTTGTCGAT
>CBIHQO010000252.1:0-8301 GCA_966211735.1 uncultured Schlesneria sp. | reverse complement strand
GGTAAGGTACCGTCAGCAGATCGAGCAACAATCGCAGATGCTCGATCAAGTCTCCGATGCGGTCACGGTGGTGAATCGCGAAGATCAAATCACCTATTGGAATCAGGCCGCGACTCGCCTGTTCGGCTGGACCGCCGATGAAGCCTTGGGAAAAAAGGCGTGCGAACTCCTTTTCCGCGGCGATGGGCGTGTCCTGACAGAGGTCGTCAGAGAGACGGATGCCCGACGATCATGGAACGGGGAACTGGTCAAAGTCACCCGCTCCGGAGAACCGGTGATTGTTGAGCACCGTCGTACAGTCGTCCACGACGAAACGGGACAGGTGAAATGCCATCTCTGCATTGATATCGATATCACCGCTCGCAAGAAGCGCGAGCGAGCCGCACATCGCAGTCAGAGACTGGAAAGCATCGGAACCTTAGCGGGTGGAATCGCGCACGATTTGAACAACGTATTGACGCCTATTTTGATGGGCGCAAAACTACTGGCCTCAGGGAGAATCTTTGGCGACCGCCAGGGTTTGCTCGAGACGATGGTGGCCAGCGCGCAACGCGGTGCCGATCTTGTGACTCAACTCCTTGCTTTCGCCGGCGGAATCCGGGGTGAGCGCGCTCCTGTTTGCATCAATCAAATTATAACTGAAACCTGCAAATTGATGGAGCACACGCTGCCTAAATCGATCCGAATTGCGACCTCATCCACTGCTGATTGTCCACCAGTCCTGGGTGATTCAACGGAACTGTCACAGGTACTCATGAACCTGTGCATTAACGCGCGTGACGCGATGCCAGACGGGGGAACACTGACGATCAAGTCGGAGGTTATCTCCCTGGATGACAACGCGAAGCAGCTCAATCCCGAAGCCAGCCCCGGCCACTATGTCCTGCTGAAAGTATCCGACACGGGCATCGGCATGAGCTCCGACATCCTGGATCGAATTTTCGATCCATTCTTCACCACCAAGGAGGTTGGGAAAGGAACGGGGCTTGGCTTGGCAACGGTTCAGGGGATCGTCAAAAGCCACAACGGATTCATTAATGTCTACAGTGAGCCCAAACACGGCACAAAGTTCTCGATTTACCTGCCAGCAGAAGAACGCCTTGACAATGACACGGGCAAGACAAGTGAGGGCATTGAGGCTGCAGCAAAGCCGTCGGGTCGCGGGTATTCAGTTCTGCTTGTGGATGACGAGTTGTTCATCCTGCAGATGACCGCCACAGCATTGGAAGCATCCGGGTTTCGAGTCATCACGGCGCGGGACGGCGCGGAGGCGCTTTCCATCTATTCTCGACTTCGAGATGAGATCGCCGTTGTCCTGCTGGATATGATGATGCCCGGACTGGACGGCTTACAAACTCTGGAGCAATTGCAACGCATCAATCCTGACGTTGCGGTCATCGCCTGCAGTGGTCTAAGAACCCAGCAACGTGAACGGGAAGCATTGGAGCGCGGTGCGAAGCGATTTCTACCGAAACCATATTCAGAAGCGCAGCTGCTTCAGGTCTTGTCCGATATCCTGTAAGCAGCCTGAGTCGAATCACGTCCGCGACGGGTGATCGAGATCTAAATTGTTTCCGTTGTTGAAAGCTTTGGAACCATGCCCAAACTGCTTGTCGTTGATGACGATGTTCTGATACTCGACTGCTTCAAATATGCGTTTCCCGGTGATGTAACAATTTTCACTGCGGCCACTACGGAGGAGGCCGTTAGTGTTTTTAAGCAGCACGCATTTGATGCCGTCGTGACCGACGTCAGACTTGGCCGTACTTCCGGCCTGGATCTCCTGCGAAACCTGCGAGCCTTGAACAGCCGCGTTCCCATCGTCTTGATGACGGGCCACGGCACCGCCAACACGGCCATTGAGGCCATGAGGCAGGGAGCTTTCGAATATCTGCTTAAACCACTCGATCCGGAAGTGCTGCACTCGGTAATGCAGCGTGCGTTTGAAACGTCAAGGATGATTCGGACGCCGGCGATTGTCGCAGAACTGTCCGGAGAAGATCAGGCAGAAGGTGACCTGCTCGTCGGTAACTGTCCGGCGATGCAAGAAGTCTATCGACAAATTGGTCGCGTGGCGGGTCAGGATGTCACGGTCCTGATCCTGGGCGAAAGCGGCACCGGTAAGGAAGTCGTCGCTCGGGCCATTTATCAATACAGCAAGCGCGCCGAGCGTCCGTTCCTGGCGATCAACTGTGCGGCCATTCCCGACAATCTGCTGGAAAGCGAGCTGTTTGGACACGAAAAAGGGGCATTCACCGGCGCTGAACGTCGACGGATTGGCAAGTTCGAGCAATGCGAGGGGGGAACCCTGTTTCTCGACGAAATTGGTGATATGACACCGCTCACTCAAACGAAGGTTTTGCGGGTCCTGCAGGACCAGCAATTCGAACGGGTGGGCGGCAATGAAATGGTCCGCACCAACGTCAGACTTATTGCCGCGACCAATCGAAACCTGACGGAGATGATGGACAAGGGGGAGTTTCGAACAGATCTCTTCTATCGACTGAATGTCTACACCATTCATCTGCCACCCCTCCGTGAACGCGACGGTGATCTGCCGCTGCTCATCAACTATTTCTTGAAGCGATTTAATCAGGAGTTGGACAAGCATGTCAGCCAGATCTCCCCGGAAGCGATGAGTTTACTGGTAACGTATGGCTGGCCAGGAAATCTTCGCGAGCTGCAAAGTGTTTTGAAACACGCGGTCGTCGAAGCCACCGGGCCCGTCCTGCAAAAGGCATTTTTACCCGAGAGTATCCGCGGGAACTTCGTCTCGGCGGCTCCGACGCAAACGTCAAGCAACCAGGTCGCCGCCGACGACGGGCTTTTGAAGTTCATTCGTGAGCGGGTCGCGGCCGGTACTGATCGTCTTTACGACGAAGTCTTGGAAGGGATTGAACGTACGCTACTACCTGAAGTACTGCATATGGTGGATGGCAACGTCAGCCGCGCTTCGGCGATCCTTGGAATGTCCCGTTCGACCCTGCGCATCAAGCTCGGCGCACTCGACATCAATATTGACCGATCAGTTCGCATCAACGAATAGTGTCGGCGAAAATCATCCAGGTGGTCACGGATCAGGCGGTCTCGGAAGCGCGCGCCATGCATGATCTCCCATCGTAAAATTCCGTTGGATATAGGGTGTCATTCCCCCGCTCGATCGCGACCTGGCCTGGGTTACCCATTACCCGGATTGTCTTCCGCCTTCGTCGTAAGCGTTTGAACGTCGATTCTGCCTGTTAGGCACTCTCGACCGAGTACGCTGAGCGGCAGACGAAGTTCCGACCGCGTATTGCATTTCTTGCTCGAGAAGTCCCTGTGGCATTCGAATTGCTTTAGCCCGCCGATGTCACAAAACCTCGGCAAGGTGCTGAGAAATGATGAGGTCAGGAGCGGAATGTGATTCGTTGCGAATGGGCTGGATTGTTTTTGTCTTTGATCTGCCTGATGGGTTGTCACCGGGCAGAATCGCCTGACTTCGTCGCAAGTGACAGCACGCAACAACTGAAAGCAGAACTTCAGAACGCAGTGAAACTCGCACTGGTCAAGCAGACTGGGGGATTCCTTAATCCGAAGCTGCTCATCGAAGCGGGCGACACGCACGCGGATCTCCAACGGGGTCAAGCTGTCTATCAGCAACGGTGCGTCCAATGCCACGGCGTCAGTGGCGACGGAGCCGGGCCATCGGCTCACTATATGTATCCCCGTCCGCGAGACTACCGGAAAGGGATCTTCAAATTCACCTCGACGCCGTATGGCATTCGGCCGCTGCGCGAGGATCTACTGCGTACAGTCAAACAGGGGATTCGCGGAACGTCCATGCCGGGTTTTGCACTCTTGCCCGAGCAAGATCAGCAAGCAGTTGTTGACTACGTGATTCTCCTGTCGAGACGAGGCGAGCTGGAACAGCAGTTGATCGGCCTGGCGGACGCGGAAGACGCGATCGATGAAGAGATTGTCAAAACGGAATTGATTCCGACTGTGTTAAATCGCTGGTCCGAAGCTCTTGCGATGGAGGTGCTTCCAGTGACACCTCAACCTCGCTTCACACTGGAGCATGTTGAACGCGGTAAGCAGGCCTTCCTCACGAAGGGCTGCTCGAAATGTCACGGCATCGATGGACGCGGACAGACGAAAGAAAATCGTGGCACAGATGCGTGGGGGCATCAAACTCGCGCGGCGGATTTGACCTCGGGAATGCTGCACGGAGGAAATCGACCTCAAGACATCTATCGCCGGATTTACAGCGGCATCAATGGTACCCCGATGCCTAGCTTTGCCAACGTGCTGAAGCAAGAGCCTGACACGATCTGGGACCTGGTTGCCTATGTATTGTCTGTGTCGAACCGCCGCAGACAGGGTGAAATCCCCAGTCCGGGGCCGATCAACCCCTACGTTGCGGCAACTCCGGCTGCGACCACTGAGACCCCGTAATCTCTCGCGCACTTACCGAGTCATCGATTTTATTCATCCATCTGAAGGCCGCGCAGTGACAATAGATGATCGAAAGTTTGAGGAACTGCGAGAGCTGCGGGCTCGAGTCCAGACGCTCGAAGCAGAGTTGATCGACGAAATCTCTAAGGAAGGTTGGATTCCTAGAGGGTTCTACACGGAATACTACGCGACGACGGGGGCAATGCTGGGAATGCTGGCAGCAGCGATCAGCCTGCTGGCCAATGTCATCGGTGCCCCAATTGCCGGAAAAAGCCCGCTGGAACTGATTCGAGTCTATCTTACCTTTCCTCTCGGTGAGAAGGCATTGCAACTCGCCTCATCCCCAACTGACGTCTATGCCATCGGTGACGGTGTCATGCTGGCGATCGGTTGCTGCCTGTATCTCGCGACCGGGATGGTCCTGGGTGTCCCGTTTTTCGTGACCCTCGTGCGTCTGACTGAGGGTAAATCAGCCGCCTATCGTTTACTGGTGGCGGCAGGGCTCGCAGTCGTGCTTTGGATCGTCAATTTCTGGGGAATTCTCTCCTGGTTGCAACCACTCATTATCGGTGGACGTTGGATCACCGATCCTGCTGTTTTGCCGACCTGGGTCGCGTTGATGACGCACCTCGTATTCGGCCTCACGCTGGCCTTGCTGTATCCCTTGGGCAGATTCCGGCCGTATCGGATACCTGCGTGACCCGCAGCAGCAGCAGCAGCAGCTTTAACCCGTTGAATTGCACGGTCTAATTGAAAGTGTTGAATGAATTCCGCATCCGAAACAATTGCTCTGGAGTCGGATTTTCCGAGACACGAGACGCTCGTCGAAGAACGTCTGGTGTTCTGGTATTTTTGCGCCGCGTTAACATTTATGGTCGTCTCGATGTTAGCGGGCATTCTGATGGGCTTGCAGCTCATCAGGCACAACCCACTGCCGCATCTTGAGATTCTCTCGCCCGGTCGATGGCGCATGGTGCATACCAACGCGATCGCCTACGGATTTCTCGCCAACGCCTTCCTGGGAATCATGCACTGGGTGATCCCTCGATTGACTCTCAGGCCTGTTTTAAGCCGACCGCTGTCGTACTTTATTTTTGCTGCCTGGCAGTTCGTGGTTCTCGCGACAGCGGTTGGCATTCTGCTAGGCCAGGCCCAGGGAGTGGAATGGGGCGAAACTCCAGTCTGGATCGATCCCCTTGCTCTCTTGGGGCTCTTACTGGTTGCGATCAATTTCGGGGCACCGATCCTGCAGGTGAAAGGTCCGCTCTATGTCACCTTATGGTATTACCTGGCGGCCCTGGTCTGGACATTTCTGACGTATGCGATGGGGAATTTTGTTCCCGAATACTTTGTATGCGGATCCAGCGCCGGAGCCGTTGGCGGCTTATTCATTCACGACCTTGTCGGGTTGTTCGTGACGCCCCTCGGCTGGGGAATGATGTACTACTTCGTTCCGATCCTGCTGAAGCGACCGATGTGGAGTCACGGGATGTCACTGGTCGGGTTCTGGGGTTTAGCATTCTTCTATCCGCTGCAGGGAATTCATCACTTTTTATACACACCGATTCCAATGTTCCTGCAATACGGAGCCGTCCTCTCAACGATTGCTCTGGAACTGGTCGTCGTCACCGTGATCATCAACTTCGTCGGAACACTCTATGGAACCGGCGGCGCTGTCTTGCGAAATCTTCCGCTGCGATACTTCTACACGGGGATCCTCTTTTACTTCATCACCTGTCTGCAGTGTGCCCTGCAAACCACGCTGACCTTTCAGGCGTTGATTCACTTCACGGACTGGGTCGTCGGACATGCCCATATGGTGATGTTCGGTGTCTTCAGCATGTGGCAGCTAGGCGTCATGACGTACCTGGTGCCCCGTATTTTGAAAACCGAGTGGTACAACCCGGACTGGTGCGAATGGCACTATTGGGCATCCACAGCAGGTCTGGCCATCATGGCGGGCGACCTCATTCTGGGTGGACTGTTCCAAGGCTGGTCATGGGCTGCGATGCAACCTTGGGAATCGTCGATTCGCGTCTCGATTCCATTCTGGTCGGTACGAATCGTCGCAGGACTGGTCATGTTTGCTGCTCAATTGCTGTTCGTACTCAATCTCTATCTGACTTGGCGTAAGTCACGGCAACTTGTTCCCGGAAGGGAAACCTCCAGTGGATTCGTGACGGCTTGAAAAGTGGCTGCGTGCCAACGGCTCTGACGTAAAGACTCAGGTAAGAGACATAGTCAGGTATCCCCGGAAGGGTTCTGTTCATGTTTGAGCGTAAATCAGGAATCTTGTTAATTGCCGGCATTGGGTTCTTCGCGTTCGCGTTTTTATCGAACGCCGTGGTTCCGATTTTGATGTACCGCCACCTGCCCGAGAAGCCGGTCGCCCAACTCATTAATGGCAACCTGCGGTATCAATTTGAGGATCTCGCTCAACGATTTCCAGCGGCCTTCGAAAAGGCCTACGGACAGCCCCCCGCAGAGCCAGACCAAGCCGCGGAGTGGTACGACGATCAATGTGCCAAAGCACTGTCGCTTGGACGTCAGATCTATATCGGGGAAGGCTGCTGGCATTGTCATAGTCAGTTCGTACGCCCCGTCTCGAACGAGGATCGACGCTGGGGGCCGGTCTCCAAGTCATGGGAGTATCAGAATGAACTACAACGCCCCGTCATGTTCGGAACTCGCCGTGTCGGACCAGACTTGAGCCGAGAAGGGGGGCGTCGGTCCAGCGACTGGCACGCGGTTCACTTCTTCGAACCAGAAGCGCTCTCGAAAGAATCGCCGATGCCTCGATATCCTTGGCTGTTCTTTGGCCGCCCCGATCGACCGAATAAAAAGGGACTCGCATTGATCGCCTATATTCAATGGCTTGGGTCATGGCACGAAACTTATCCGTACTACGAAGACTATCTGCCGAGTCCAATCAAAACTGTATCCGTCGCAAAACCGTGATCGCTGCGGGATTTCATGATGAACGGCCCTGACAAACTTCCACAAAATCGATCTCCGATGACAAAACACCGAACACATTGGTTGACCTGGTTTTTCGCGGCGTTGGTATTGATCCCCACGATTCTGGGGTTTGCCAATAAGTTTCTCGACCTCATCCTGGTCATGCAGGGTGACGAAGAGGGAGCTTTCGCCGCGACACCCATCATGAACTACCTGTTCGCAACAGCGGGGTTCCTCTGCTTGCTGATCTGGACGGCAACACAAGGCGCTTTCGAGGATCTCGATGCACCCAGTCGGAAGATGTTTGAAGACGAACAGATTTTTGAATCACAGAAGTGAACCACACAGCAGTCGCCGCCCGAGTGAGAACGAAGACCATGCCCGCTAATTCTGACTCTGGAAGCCCTCAGCAGGAATCACGCTTCCACACTTACTCCAGCCACGTCATTCCCTGGTATATCCGAGTGATGTGGATCGTCTTTTGGATCTTTGCGATTAGTTACGTCGTTGCGAATTTCCTTCCAGCCATTCAGACAGAATTGCTGACTCCTCCATGAAATCTAAAGGCGGAATTCGAGCCAGCAAATCACGCGAATCAAGCTGTGAATACTGTGGTCTGCCAATTGCGGGCACCCCTGCGAGTGAAGAACCGGCCTACTGCTGCTACGGCTGCCGGTTTGCTGCGGGGATGTCGTCATTGAGGGCTGGCAACGACCACGTCATGGGTCCAGCCAGTGCACTTGGGTTCTCGGTCTTTTTCACGATGAACGTCGTCATGCTGACGATGGCGCTGTGGAGCTATGCCGATCCGACAATCGCCGTACAACGAAGTCTGACTCCGTTCGAAGCCGCCCTGGGTCACTTCTTACGTTACGGAGCGATGTTTTTTTCGATGCCTGTATTGTTGCT